>NC_009674.1:85000-150000 GCF_000017425.1 Bacillus cytotoxicus NVH 391-98 | reverse complement strand
TGGCTTATTACACTAAAGATAAAGCCTACCCCCATTAACCAGAAAGCAACTGCCAAAATCTCCTTTCCGTCAAAATCTTGAAAAAATTTAGCGTACTTGTCCCATTCTAGAATAAAACCAATAAAGATTGTGCTAATTCCACCAAGAAGCAACGTCGTAAAAAACAATCGTACCCACTTTCGGCTATTCACAACACATCCCCCATTATTCGTATATTTCTATTTAAATTGTATCAATCACAATTTCAAAAAGCTACCCATGATCATGTATAAATTCCTTAAAGATATTTATATTAAAAAGGAGAACTGCGTTGAAAGGAGCTCCTAGTTATGAAACGGATGCTGCTCATTTTAATTTCTTTGTTCCTGTCTCTTTCCCTTGTAGCATGTGCACAGGGAGAAGAAGCAAAAACAGAACTGGATTATGATCAAACAAAAAAAATGATTGTTGATATTTTAAAAACAGATCAGGGAAAGAAAGCCATTCAAGATGTATTAACCGATGAAAAAATGAAACAGGCACTCATATTAGACGAAACAGTAGTAAAAAAGACAATTGAAGATGCAATGGTATCCGATAAAGGGCAACAATTTTGGGAAAAGTTATTTAAGGACCCTGAGTTTTCAGCTAAGTTTGCGAAAAGCATGGGGAAAGAACAAACAAACTTAATGAAAACTTTGTTAAAAGACCCTGAATATCAAGCAGGAATTATAGAGATTATGAAAAATCCTGAAGTAGAAAAAATGATGCAACAAACAATGAAGAGCAAAGAATATCGTCAATATTTACAACAAGTATTGAATGAAACAGCAGAAAGTCCACTCTTCCAAGCTAAAATGATTGATATCATTAGCAAAGGAGTTAAAAAAGCTGAAACAGAAAATGGAGCTAAGAAAAAAGAAAGTGGCGAGGAAGAAGAGGAGGGCAAAGAACAAAAATAATAAAGTGAAACTTCAATCAGTGGGAATTCTCTTCATCCTCCGCTGATTATGAACCCTCACCAATCGGGCTGCCCTAAAATAGCGGGATAAACCTATATTTCACTTCTTATTTAAATGACTAAAAATCCCCCCGCAATCTACAATAACGGGGGGGATTTTTTATCCTACTTTTATTAGCTTTGTTTTACTGAAGTCTTTTCAATTACTTGTTCAGCTATTGTTCGATAAATGATTCCTGTTTTATGCGTGTCTTCATATACTGATGGCGCAAAATCTTCTTTGTTCCAATCCGGTTGTTGAAGCGGAATTCGCCCTAGCACTTCTGTTTGTAATTCAGCGGCTAATTTATCTCCTCCACCTTTTCCAAATACATATTCTTTTTCCCCAGTTACTTTACTTTCAAAGTATGCCATATTTTCAATAACACCAAGAATACTATGTTCTGTCCGGAGTGCCATTGCACCTGCGCGAGCTGCTACAAATGCAGCGGTCGGATGAGGTGTTGTTACAATAATTTCTTTACAAGATGGTAGCATTGTGTGTACATCTAAAGCTACATCTCCAGTTCCTGGTGGTAAATCTAATACTAAGTAATCCAAATCTCCCCATTCCACTTCTGTGAAAAAGTGATTTAACATTTTGCCGAGCATTGGCCCACGCCAAATGACAGGTGCATTATCTTCCACAAAGAATCCCATAGAAATTACTTTCACTCCTAATCTTTCTACAGGAATAATTTTATCTCCTCTTACAACAGGGCGTTTCTCGATCCCCATCATATCCGGTACACTAAAACCATAAATATCAGCATCAATAATCCCTACTTTTTTCCCTAGACGCGCTAATGCAATCGCGAGGTTAACAGAAACCGTTGATTTTCCTACGCCACCTTTTCCACTCGCAACAGCTATAAATGTTGTTTTGGAATGTGGTGAAAGTAATGATTCATTCTCTTGATCTTCCGGTGGAGCAAACTGCGCTAACTCTTCCTCAGTAAATTCAGCAAAACGCAAGCCAACTGTTGCAGCTCCAAGTTCTTTAATCAGTTTAACAATCGCTGCTTGTAGCTGCATTTGTTCAGCCGTTCCCGTTTTTACAATCGCAATTTTTATACTTACATGACCCTTCTCAGATTTAACAGTTACTTCTTGAATTGCGTTCGTTTCTTTTAATGTTTTATGTAGAAATGGATCAGTAATCCCTTCAAGCACCTTCACTACTTGCTCTTTTGTTACCATAATTCGCCTAGCCCCCCGTATGATGTGAAATAAATTGGGTTTATCCTCTTTTCCTTCAAATAAATGCGTTTACATTTCCAGTATAACATATTTTCCGAAAACTTCGTTAATGAGAGAAACGCAAAAACCCTCCTCATTCAGGAGGGTTTCCTTTTTCTGTGAAATAGCGCAAAATCCCGCGATAAATAGCAGCTGCTACTTTTTGCTGATATTTTTCCGAATTTAACATATACCTTTCATTTACATTTGATAAGAAACCAGCCTCAACCAATGTACCTGGAGTCTTAGCATACTTAAGTAAATAGACATGCGAAATTGTTTTAGCGGAACGGTTCGTATTCTCTAAGCTCGTTCGCAGTTCAGCTTGTATAAACTTTGCCGCTCGTTCATTTTCAAGCAAAGAGCGGTGATAAAATGTTTGCGCTCCCTTTGAGCTATTACTAGGCAAAGCGTTCAAATGAATACTCACAAAAAAATCCACATCTGGCTTATTAATCATTGCTACACGTTTTTTTAAATCTTCTGCCTTACGCCTACTATACGATTTTGTATCTTTATCGGCTAAATCATAGTCTCCTTCTCTCGTTAAAATCACCAAAGCCCCTTGTTCCTGTAAGTAGTCTTGCAGCATTTTTGTAATTTCAAGTGTAATATTTTTTTCTACAATATCTTTCCCACCAACCGCTCCCCCATCTGGCCCACCATGTCCAGCATCAAGCACAATTACCTTTCCTGATAGGGGTAAATTCCAGGCCCGCCACGACTTTGTAATTTGCAATTCCTGTTTTATCAAGAAAAACAATATAATCGCAGCTAGCACTAAAGAGATTATTCGAATTCTCTTCATACCTTTCCTCCTCCAGCTAGTCCCTCTAATTACTTATATGGGACAAGAGGAAAGTTTATGCTTCTCTTAATACAACTTTAAACGATATCTTCTTTCACCTTTCTCGTAGCCTTCTCGCCACCAGGCACTAATAAATTGCTCACAAGATTTATAAAGCAAATTCTTATCTTCTACTTCTTCTCGCATCGTCATATTCATTAAAAAAAGAAATAACATTTCTGTTAACTGCTGTTCTTCTTCTAAAGATCTATCTTTCACATCAAAAAAAGATTCACCATAATAACCAAATTTACTATACCTTGCACCTAGCAAATACGACTCAATTCCTAATTCAATACAATAATCCTCATATTGCCGATGAAACTCCTGTCTATGAAAAGCATCATGAATATTGGAACGCAACGATTTTAGTGAAAGTTCTCTTAACATCTTACGTTCATACCTTAATTGTTTTTCTTTTTGTCTTTCTTGCAAACCAACAATGACATTCATAGTACTTCTAAACCTCCCTAATTACGTATTAGTCTAAACTTCTACAGAAGAAGCATACGCAGGAAGGTTACACTAAAATATTCCAAGCACAAAAAAGAACGATGAAATTCATCAAGATAAAATAAAAACCCCAACCAAATGGTTGGGGTTTGAAGTTCGCAAAAATTAACGTTTTGAGAACTGAGGTGCACGACGTGCGCCTTTAAGACCGTATTTTTTACGCTCTTTCATACGTGCGTCACGAGTTAATAGACCTGCACGTTTTAATGTTAAACGATATTCTGGATCAGCTTTTAGTAAAGCGCGAGCGATACCGTGACGGATTGCACCAGCTTGACCAGTGTATCCACCACCATTTACGTTTACAAGTACATCGTAGTTACCTAAAGTTTCTGTTGCAACTAAAGGTTGTTTTACTACTTCACGTAATGCAGCAAATGGAATGTAGTTTTCAAAATCACGACCGTTAATGATAACGCGTCCTTCGCCTGGAACTAGGCGTACGCGTGCTACTGAACTCTTACGACGTCCAGTACCATAGTATTGAACCTGTGCCAAAGTAAGCCCTCCTTTAATTAATTATCCGCGAAGTTCGTAAACTTCTGGTTTTTGTGCTTGATGTGGATGCTCAGCTCCAGCATACACGTTTAATTTCTTAGACATTTGACGTCCTAGGCGTCCTTTTGGAAGCATGCCTTTAATTGCAAGCTCTAACATTTGTACAGGATAGTTTGTACGCATTTCTAGAGCTGTTCTTTGCTTAAGTCCACCTGGATGTTGAGTGTGACGGTAGTAAATTTTATCGTTTAATTTATTACCTGTTAAGTGAACTTTCTCAGCGTTAATAATAATTACATGATCACCAGTGTCAACGTGTGGTGTAAATGTTGGTTTGTGTTTACCACGTAAAATGGATGCTACTTCACTAGCAAGGCGACCTAAAGTTTGACCTTCAGCGTCAACCACATACCATTTACGCTCAACTTCGTTAGCTTTTGCCATAAAAGTTGTACGCATTTGTTTCCCTCCTACTCGATTATCTTTTCATAGAAAAAATCTATTGTTTATCTTAAACACGACTTCCTTCCGGGGCTAATCGTGGTTTTAGAAACAATACCATATGTTATGATATCGTTTTGAGAATCTAATGTCAAGCAAATGTTACACCAGGATTAGTTGTTATAGTTTACCTGCCATAAATAAAGACCATGACCTGGTACCATCTTTCCCGCAAAGCGTCGATCTTGCTTAGCTAAAATCTCTGGAATACTATCTGGATCAACCTTTCCTTGCCCTACGCTAAGTAGCGTTCCGACAATGATTCTAACCATATTATATAAAAAACCATTACCAACAAAGCGAAAAACCAATTCATCACCTTGTTCGAATAAATCTATCTCATAAATTGTTCGCACTTTATCTTTTTTATCAGTCTTCGCCGAACAAAATGATGTGAAATCATGTGTCCCGATAAAATAAGGGATAGCTTTTCTTATCAATTGAATATCAATTGGATATGGATACTGATATACATAATTTCTACGGAATACATCCGCCGTTTTAGATAATAATACACGGTAACGATATTCCTTTTTTACAACGCCATAACGCGCATGGAACTCTTCCGTTTTCTTCTCTACTTGTACAATTACAATATCGTCTGGCAATAATGTATTTAAAGCGTTCCCCCACTGCCATTCTTCAAGAGACAATGGTGTATCAAAATGAATTACTTGTCCTTTTGCATGAACAGTAGAGTCTGTTCTTCCTGACGCCTGTACACGAACAAGTTCTCCTTTGTGCAACTTTTGCAAAGCCTTTTCAATTTCTTGTTGCACAGTACGATGCTGCGGTTGGATTTGATATCCACAAAAGTTAATCCCATCATATGCAACTGTACACTTTATTCTTTCCATCTTTCTACTCTCCATTATGATCTTACCCATACTAGAATACACGCCAAGCAAAATAAGCTTATTAATGTTACAGTATCACTTGTTTTCCAGCGTAGTTGCCTAAATTTCGTACGTCCCTCACCACTTTGATACCCACGAGCTTCCATTGCGATAGCTAAATCTTCAGCACGCTTAAAGGCACTAATAAAAAGAGGAACAAGTAAAGAAATAATTGCTTTTAACCGATCTTTTATCGGACCACCAGCAAAGTCAATACCACGGGATGCTTGTGCTTTCATAATTTTACTCGTCTCATCCATCAATGTTGGAATAAATCGGAGAGAAATAGACATCATTAATGCAATTTCATGAACAGGAACTTTAAGACGCTTCAATGGCTTTAATAATGTTTCCATCCCATCTGTAATCTCAATAGGTGTAGTCGTTAACGTTAGTAAAGTTGTCATTAAAATAATGACAACAAAGCGTATTGAAATATATATCCCTTGCTCTAAACCTTTTTCATATATTGAAAACCAACCAAGCTGAAGTAGTACATCTCCTTCTTTATTTGTAAAAATATGCAAGAAAAATGCGAAAAGAAAAATCCATAAAATTGGTTTTAAGCCCGAAAGTACATAACGAATCGGCACTTTTGCAAAAAATAAAGCAATGAGTGCATACAAGAATAAAAATCCATATGAAATCGCATTATTTGCTAAAAAGACAACAAATACATACAGAAAAACAATTAATAGCTTCGTACGCGGATCAAGTTGATGAATGAGTGACTTGCCTGGAATATATCTCCCAATAATCAACTGCTGCATGATTCATGACCACCTTTTCGTAATACCTGTACAACTTCATGAGTAAGATCCTCTAAAGATAAGGTAGCCTTTGGAATCGAAATACCAAACTTCTCTTCAATTGCACGTTTATACTTTAAAGACATTGGAAGATCCACACCGATTTGCTCTAATTCATTTGCATGTGAAAATACTTCCTCCGCTCTTCCTTGCAAAAAGACCGTTCCTTTATGCATAACCACGATTTGATCTGCGTATTTTGCAGCATCCTCCATATTATGAGTAACAAGAATGACTGTCAGTCCCTTCTCCTTATGAAGTGTATAAAACATCTCCATAAGCTCATGCTGCCCTTTCGGATCAAGTCCTGCTGTGGGTTCGTCTAATACAAGTACTTCTGGTTCCATCGCAAGTACACCTGCTATTGCAACGCGTCTCATTTGTCCACCGCTTAATTCAAATGGAGAACGTGCTAATAATTCTGGATCCAGTCCAACAAGTTCGATCGCATATTTTGCCTTTTTCTTTGCTTCTGCTTCCGATACGCCAAAATTTGAAGGACCAAAACAAATATCCTTCTCAACTGTTTCCTCAAATAACTGATGTTCTGGAAACTGAAAGACAACCCCTACTTTTTTGCGTAGCGGCTTGAGTTTTTTAGCTTTTTTTTGAGATGAAATCATATGTTCCCCAATTCGAACTGTACCATGTGTTGGCTGCAACAAGCCATTTAAATGTTGAATCATCGTTGATTTACCAGAACCAGTATGACCGATAATCGCATAGTATCCCCCACTTGGAAATGACACGTCTACATCATAAAGCGCGCGTCTTTCAAAGGGAGTCTTATATTGATAACGATGTTCTACCTTTTGGAATGTAATCTCCAAAGTTCGTTCACCAAACTTTCCATTGTAAGATGCGTGTTTTGCAGTGGAATTTCACTTCTTTTTAATAATTCTGCTATTTTTACTGAAAAAGGTACATCTAAACCAATTTCCTTGAGCATATGAGACGATTTAAAAATTTTTTGTGGTGTCCCTTCCTCTAATATTTCTCCCTTGTTTAAAACAATAATACGATCCGACTGTGCAGCTTCTTCTAAATCATGTGTAATAGATAAAACTGTAATTCCCTTTTCATCCACAAGCTGTCTCACAGTCTCAACAACTTCAACGCGTCCTTTTGGGTCCAACATTGATGTTGCCTCATCCAATATTAAAATCGATGGCTGAAGAGCTAAAATTCCCGCTATTGCAACACGTTGCTTTTGACCACCAGATAATGAATGCGGCTCCTCATGCAAGAACTCTTCCATTCTAACTAAATGCAATGCCTGTTTCATTCGTTCTACCATCTGTTCTCTAGGCATACCAATATTCTCAAGCCCAAATACAACGTCATCTTGCACTGTTGTACCTACAAATTGATTGTCTGGATTTTGAAAAACCATACCAATTTGCTTTCGAATGTCCCATACTGTTTCCTCAGATAAAGCCATTGTACCATTTACTGTAATCGTACCTGATTCCGGTAAAAACAAGCCATTTAGTAGTTTTGCAAGAGTAGATTTTCCTGAACCATTTTGTCCAATGACAGACACCCATTCTCCCTCATTGAGAGAAAAGGATACATCTTTTAACGCATAAGCAGTCGCCCCAGGATATTGAAATGATACATTTTGCACACGAAGTTTCTCTCTTTTCAATATAAGGCACCCTTTCTTTTTTCGAGTTAGCCTCATCCTTATATTTATTAAAAAAAAAGGGCCACGACCAGTTACTTGAAAAGAACTGTCCTGCCCTTTTAATTATCATTATACTAACTCGATAATTACCATTGGTGCTGCGTCTCCACGACGTGGACCAATTTTTGCAATACGAGTGTATCCGCCTTGACGCTCAGCATAGCGTGGAGCTACATCAGCGAAAAGTTTTTGAAGTGCATCTTGACCAGTCTCAGCGTTAGCAACTTCATTACGAATGAAAGCTGCTGCTTGACGACGAGCATGAAGATCTCCGCGTTTACCTAAAGTGATCATTTTTTCCACTACAGAACGAAGTTCTTTTGCACGAGTCTCTGTCGTTTGAATGCGCTCATTGATAATTAAATCAGTAGCTAAGTCACGTAACATAGCTTTACGTTGCGCACTTGTACGGCCTAATTTTCTGTATGCCATTCGTAGTTCCCTCCTTTGTTGATGAAATTAAATCCTCAGTCGTCTTTACGTAAACCTAAACCTAATTCTTCAAGTTTATGCTTAACTTCTTCTAAGGATTTACGTCCTAAGTTACGAACTTTCATCATATCTTCTTCTGTTTTATTCGCAAGCTCTTGTACAGTATTAATTCCTGCACGTTTTAAGCAATTATAAGAACGAACAGAAAGATCAAGTTCTTCAATAGTCATTTCAAGAACTTTTTCTTTTTGATCTTCTTCCTTCTCAACCATAATCTCAGCATTTTGTGCTTCATCAGTTAAACCAACAAAGATATTTAAATGCTCTGTTAAGATTTTGGCTCCTAAAGAGATAGCTTCTTTTGGCCCGATGCTTCCATCCGTCCATACATCAAGCGTAAGCTTATCATAATTTGCCACTTGTCCAACACGTGTCTTTTCCACTTGGTAAGTTACACGTGACACTGGAGTATAAATAGAATCAATAGGAATAACTCCTATTGGTTGATCTTCGCTTTTATTTGCATCAGCTGGCGTATACCCACGGCCACGCTTTGCAGTTAAACGCACGCGGAAATGCGCATCCTTTGCTAACGTCGCAATGTATAAATCTGGATTTAAGATCTCAACATCACTATCGTGAGTAATATCAGCAGCTGTGACAATACCTTCGCCCTGTACGTCGATTTCCAACGTCTTCTCTTCGTCAGAGTAAATTTTAAGAGCTAACTTTTTCAAGTTTAAGATGATCGTTGTAACGTCCTCTACTACGCCCTCAACTGTTGAAAATTCGTGTAATACGCCATCGATTTGGATAGCAGTTACAGCGGCACCAGGGAGTGAGGATAAAAGAATACGACGTAAGGAGTTACCCAAAGTAGTACCATACCCACGCTCAAGCGGTTCAATTACGAATTTACCATACTTAGCATCTTCGTTAAGTTCAACCGTTTCGATTTTCGGTTTTTCAATTTCAATCATTAACTAAACCCTCCTTCAAAACGTCGAAACCTCGGTTAAACAAAGGGAAAACCTCTGTTTAACCGAAAGTCCCCCTTAGGCAGTTCCCGATTGTGCACAACAAGCGATGTTTCTGTACGAAATTTCTCGATAAGGCATCATATCCATTATAGACAAAAGGGAAAATTCTATACAGAAAAATTATACACGACGACGTTTTGGTGGACGACATCCATTATGAGGAA
Source organism: Bacillus cytotoxicus NVH 391-98 (assembly GCF_000017425.1). Lineage (GTDB taxonomy): Bacteria > Bacillota > Bacilli > Bacillales > Bacillaceae_G > Bacillus_A > Bacillus_A cytotoxicus. Next base: position 140,395 of record NC_009674.1, on the reverse strand, counting down.
CTGGAGTAACATCTCTAATTGCTGTTACTTCTAGACCTGCAGCTTGAAGAGCACGAATTGCTGCTTCACGACCAGCACCAGGACCTTTTACAGTAACCTCTAAAGATTTTAAACCGTGCTCCATTGCAGCTTTAGCAGCAGTTTCAGCAGCCATTTGCGCAGCGAATGGAGTAGATTTACGAGATCCACGGAAACCAAGTGCACCAGCACTAGACCAAGAAATTGCGTTACCATGAGTATCTGTAAGTGTTACGATTGTGTTATTGAAAGTAGAACGAATATGAGCTACACCAGTCTCAATATTCTTTTTCACACGTTTTTTACGAGTGTTTGTTTTACGTGCCATAGTTAGTTCAACCTCCTTTACTTATTATTTCTTTTTATTTGCTACTGTACGACGTGGACCTTTACGTGTACGAGCATTGTTTTTAGAGTTTTGACCACGAACTGGTAAACCACGACGGTGACGAAGACCACGGTAAGAACCGATCTCCATTAGACGTTTAATGTTAAGAGATACTTCACGACGAAGATCACCTTCAACTTTGATACGATCGATGATATCACGGATACGTCCTAATTCATCTTCCGTTAAGTCACGAACTCGTGTTTCTTCAGAAACACCAGCTTCAGCAAGAATTTTTTCAGCAGTAGTACGACCAATGCCGAATACGTAAGTTAAAGAAATAACAACGCGTTTGTCACGAGGAATATCTACACCTGCGATACGTGCCATTCCGAATACACCTCCTTCAGATTAACCTTGTTTTTGTTTATGTTTAGGGTTTTCACAAATAACCATTACTTTTCCACGTCTACGAATAACTTTACATTTTTCGCAGATTGGTTTAACTGACGGTCTTACTTTCATGTCTCGAACCTCCTTAAAGATTACGGAGTGCTATATTATTTAAAGCGGTACGTAATACGACCACGATTTAAATCGTACGGAGATAATTCTACCGTAACTTTGTCTCCTGGTAAAATACGAATGAAGTTCATACGGATTTTACCAGAAACGTGAGCCAATACGACATGCCCATTCTCTAATTCTACTTTGAACATAGCATTTGGCAACGTTTCAAGAACGGTACCTTCGACTTCAATTACATCATCTTTCGCCATTCAATAGTTCTCCCTTCTTCAAATCAGTAACATTTTACACTGTTCTGAAATCCCGGAGAGCCAGCTACTTATAAAGTGGTAAGGATTTCGTATCCTGCTTCTGTAAGAGCAATCGTGTGCTCAAAATGGGCACACCATTTACCATCTACCGTTACCACTGTCCAGTCATCAGATAGTGTTTTTACATATCGTCTTCCTTGGTTCACCATCGGTTCAATACAGATGACCATTCCCGGCTTTAATCTAGGGCCTTGATTTGGTGGACCATAGTGCGGAATTTGCGGATCCTCATGTAAGTCTTGCCCGATTCCGTGACCAACATACTCCCGAACGATCGACAACCCATTCTCTTCAACATACGTTTGAATCGCATGTGAGACGTTAGATAATCTTTCGCCTGGTTTTACTTGTTCTAAACCAAGATACAACGATTTTTCTGTGACATCAAGTAGCTTTTGAACAGATTCAGAAATGTTTCCTACTGGATACGTCCATGCAGAATCTCCATGATATCCATTGTATTTCGCACCAATATCGATACTGATGATATCGCCTTCTTGGAGCTTGCGCTTTCCTGGAATCCCGTGTACAAGCTCTTCATTTACAGAAGCACATATGCTTCCCGGAAATCCGTTGTATCCTTTAAAAGATGGCGTAGCACCATATTTTCGAATCGTCTTTTCCGCTATTTGATCGAGCTCTTTCGTTGTAATTCCTGGAGCAATATGCTTTTTCAACTCTTGATGAGTTAAAGCAACGACCTTGCCAGCCTCTCGCATGATTTCTATCTCGCGAGGAGTTTTGCAAATGATCATTACGCTAAGCCTCCGATGAGAACATCGATATCAGCAAATACTTTATTGATATCTTGCTCACCATTAATGCTTTGTAAGTAACCCAGCTCCTCGTAGAAATCAAGCAATGGTTTTGTTTGCTTAATGTTTACTTCTAAACGATTTGCTACAGTCTCTTCATTGTCATCAGAGCGTTGATATAATTCGCCACCACATTTATCACATACGTCAGCTTTTGCTGGCGGATTGAATTCTAAGTGGTAAGTCGCACCGCACTCTTTACAAATGCGACGGCCTGTAAGACGTTTTAACAGCAATCCTGAATCCACATTAATGTTTAAAACATAGTCGATTTTTTTGCCAAGATCTTTCATAATTTCTTCAAGCGCAGATGCTTGTGCAACTGTTCGTGGGAACCCATCTAGCAAGAAACCTTTCTTGCAGTCTTCTTGACTCAAACGTTCACGAACGATTCCGATTGTAACCTCATCTGGAACAAGCGCTCCTTTATCAATAAAAGATTTAGCTTGCAAACCAAGTTCAGTTTCAGCCTTCATAGCTGCACGGAACATATCACCTGTTGAAATGTGAGGGATGTTATACTTGGCAACAATCTGTTCGGCTTGTGTACCTTTACCAGCACCAGGAAGCCCCATTAGAATTAAGTTCATCTTTGTTCCCCCTCATAATGAGCATGTAGGGAAGACATTCTCTTCCCATCACTTACTCACTGTTTGATAAACCCTTTGTAATGGCGTTTTACCAGTTGGCTTTCTAGCTGCTTCATTGTTTCTAAAGCAACGCCGACAACGATCAACATACTCGTTCCACCAATCTGTGCAGACGGCGGAAGATTTCCCAGTTTCGTAAAGATAACTGGAAGGATTGCAATCGCTGCTAGGAAAATAGATCCTACAAAGGTCAAACGATACAAGATTTTTGTTAGATATTGTTCTGTATTCTTACCCGGACGAATACCTGGAACATATCCACCTTGCTTGTTTAGGTTCTCTGACATTTGCTCTGGATTAACTTGAACAAATGCATAGAAATATGTGAAAGCCACTATGAGCGCTACATATACAATCATTCCCACAGGGTGAGAATAGTTAAAGTTTGCGATAATCCACTGCGATATATCGTGTTTTGGGAAGAACTGTGCAATAGTTGGAGGCGTAATCAAGAACGAAACAGCAAAAATTACTGGAATAACACCCGCACTATTTACCTTAAGTGGTAAATGTGTGTTTTGTGCTCCAGCATAACTACCATTTCCTCCTGTTACACGCTTCGCATATTGAATTGGGATCTTTCTAACAGCTTGCTGGATGTAAATAACACCCACAACCACTGCTAACACAGCTAGTAAAATCAATACGACTTTAACGATACTCATGAACAGTTGATCTCCGACATTTTGAAACTGTTGTAAGTAAACTTGTGATAATACATTTGGGATCGCCGCGGCAATACCAGCAAAGATTAAGATGGAAATACCATTACCTACACCTTTAGCTGTAATCTGTTCACCTAACCACATTAAAAATGCAGTACCAGCAGTTAGTACCGTTGCAATGTATAAATAAGTTCCCCAACCTGGATTCAAAATTAACTGTCCACCTACCATACCGTTAAAACCGATTGACATACCAAACGCCTGAATAAAAGCAAGAACAATTGTAAAATAACGCGTGAATTGCGTTAATTTACGACGACCCATTTCGCCTTGTTTTGACCATTCCGCAAATTTAGGAACAACATCCATCTGCAATAACTGCACGATGATGGATGCTGTGATATACGGCATGATTCCCATCGCAAAGATGGAGAAATTTTTCAAAGCTCCACCGCCAAATGTATTTAGGATTCCTAATGCATTTAACTGATCTTGTGCTTTTAGTACGTCTCCATTTGTAAATGGCACTGGGATAAACGTGCCAATTCTAAAAACGATTAACATCGCTAAAGTGAAAAATATTTTACGTCTTATCTCAGCAACGCGCATAAAGTTGGAGATTGTACGAAACATTAGATCACCTCAACTGTTCCGCCAGCTGCTTCAATTGCTTCTTTAGCACTTGAAGAGAACTTGTGCGCTTTAACAGTTAATTTTTTCTCAACTGCTCCGCTTGCAAGAACTTTAACACCGTCGTTTAATTTACTGATAACGCCAGTTTCCAGTAATAATTCAGGTGTTACTTCTGTACCATCTTCAAAACGATTTAATGCCGCTAAGTTTACGATAGCAAACTCTTTACGGTTAATGTTTGTGAAGCCGCGTTTTGGTAAACGACGGAATAATGGAGTTTGACCACCTTCAAAGCCAAGACGAACACCGCCACCAGAACGAGCGTTTTGTCCTTTATGACCTTTACCAGCAGTTTTACCGTTTCCAGAACCGATACCGCGACCGACACGGTTGCGTACTTTACGAGAACCTTCTGCAGGTTTTAATTCATGAAGTTTCATTCCCAGGCACCTCCTTATATTAATGAGTTATCCTTAAGCTTCTTTTACAGTTACAAGGTGAGAAACTTTGTTGATCATACCAAGAATAGCAGGAGTCTCTTCCTTAACTACAGTTGCATTCAACTTTTTAAGACCTAAAGCTTCTACAGTCGCACGTTGATCTTGTGGACGACCAATTACACTACGAGTGAGGGTAATTTCTAACTTTTTCGCCATTTGTTTTCCCTCCTTCTTAACCTAGTAGCTCTTCTACAGATTTACCACGTAATTTTGCTACTTCTTCAGCACGCTTAAGTTCGCTTAATCCGTTCACAGTAGCGCGAATCATGTTAATTGGTGTGTTAGAACCAAGAGATTTAGAAAGAATATCTTGTACACCAGCTAACTCAAGAACCGCACGTACTGGTCCACCAGCGATAACCCCAGTACCTTCAGCAGCAGGTTTTAGGAATACTTCACCAGCACCGAAATGTCCGATGATTTCGTGTGGAATTGATGTACCAACTAAAGGTACTTCGATTAAGTTTTTCTTAGCATCTTCGATAGCTTTGCGAATAGCATCTGGTACCTCTTGAGCTTTACCAGTACCGAATCCAACGTGACCGTTCTTATCACCAACTACAACTAGTGCAGCAAAGCGGAAACGACGACCACCCTTAACAACTTTCGCAACACGGTTTATCGTAACTACACGTTCTTCAAGTTCTAATTTGCTTGGGTCAATGCGACGCATCAATTTTCCCTCCTTTGACCATTAAAATTGTAATCCAGCCTCACGAGCAGCTTCAGCTAGAGCTTTAACACGGCCATGGTATAAATAACCACCGCGATCAAATACTACTTCTTTAACACCCTTCTCTACAGCACGCTTAGCAACTAATTCGCCAACTTTCGTAGCAGCTTCAATGTTGCCTGTACCGTTAAGAGCAAGGTCCTTATCAAGAGTAGATGCACTTACTAACGTTACACCTTTTACATCATCAATAACTTGAGCGTAAATGTGTTGGTTTGAACGGAACACGTTTAAGCGTGGACGCTCTGCAGTACCAGTAAGTTTTGCACGTACACGTGCATGTCTTTTCTTACGAGTCGCATTTTTATCAGCTTTAGTGATCATTCTTGTCACTCCTTTCTTTCACCTAACGGGCTTACTTAGCAGTTTTACCTTCTTTACGACGAACAACTTCGCCTTCGTAACGAATCCCTTTACCTTTGTAAGGTTCTGGAGCACGTACAGCACGAATGTTTGCAGCTAAAGCACCAACGCGTTCTTTGCTGATACCTTTAACGATAACTTTTGTTGGAGCAGGAACTTCAATTTCGATGCCTGCTTCTGGAGTAATCTCAACTGGGTGAGAGTAACCTACGTTTAATACAAGCTTGTTGCCTTGTTTTTGAGCACGGTAACCGACACCGACTAATTCAAGACCGCGTGCAAAACCTGTAGTTACACCTTCAACCATGTTTCCTAGTAAAGCACGAGTTGTACCGTGAAGTGCACGGTGTTCCTTCTGTTCAGATGGACGCTCTACTGTTAAGATGTTTTCTTCAACTTTGATAACCATATCAGCATTGAAAGTACGAGTTAATTCACCCTTAGGTCCTTTTACAGTTACAGTATTATCTTCTGCTACAGTAAGAGTAACACCTGCAGGGATTTCAAGAATCTTTTTACCAATACGAGACATGTGGTCACACCTCCGTTCGTTTCAATATTAATTACCAAACGTATGCTACTACTTCTCCACCAGTTTGTAATTGACGAGCATCTTTGTCTGTCATTACGCCCTTAGATGTAGAAAGAAGTGCAATACCTAATCCGTTAAGTACACGTGGTACTTCATCAGCTTTTGCGTATACGCGTAAGCCAGGTTTACTGATACGTTTTAATCCAGTGATTACACGTTCATTGTTCGCACCATATTTTAAGAAAATACGTAGGATACCTTGTTTGTTATCCTCGATGTATTCCACATCACGAATGAAACCTTCACGTTTTAAAAGTTCAGCAATTTCTTTTTTGATCTTAGAAGCAGGAACCTCTAATTTCTCATGACGTACCATGTTCGCATTACGGATGCGAGTAAGCATATCTGCAATCGGATCTGTCATCACCATGTGTTTTACCTCCTTCCCAATTGTGGGTTTTACCAACTAGCTTTTTTAACACCAGGAATTTGACCTTTATATGCAAGTTCACGGAAACAAATACGGCAAAGTTTAAATTTGCGGTATACAGAATGCGGACGACCGCAGCGCTCGCAACGTGTATACTCTTGTACTTTAAACTTAGGAGTACGCTTTTGTTTCGCAATCATAGATTTTTTAGCCACGTTTTCGCCTCCTCTACTTAGCGTTGGCTTCCATTATTTTTGGAATGGCATACCGAATTGTGTTAAAAGTTCACGAGCTTCTTCATCAGTGTTCGCTGTTGTAACGATTACGATGTCCATACCGCGGACTTTGCTTACTTTATCATAATCGATCTCAGGGAAAATAAGTTGCTCTTTAACACCTAATGTATAGTTACCACGACCATCGAAAGATTTCTTAGATACACCACGGAAATCACGTACACGTGGTAAAGAAACTGTTACTAATTTGTCGAAGAACTCATACATTTGTTCACCGCGTAAAGTAACTTTCGCACCGATTGGCATTCCTTCACGAAGACGGAAACCTGCGATAGATTTTTTAGCGCGAGTGATTACAGGTTTTTGACCTGCGATTTGAGTTAATTCTTCTACAGCATTGTCTAATGCTTTAGAGTTTTGTACCGCATCACCAACACCAACGTTGATTACGATTTTCTCGATTTTTGGTACTTGCATTACAGATTTATAGTTAAACTTGCTCATTAGAGCAGGAGTAATTTCCTTTTGGAACTTCTCTTTAAGGCGATTCAATGAAGTGACCTCCTTTCATAAGAAAATTATTTATCTAATAATTCACCAGATTTTTTCGCAATACGAACTTTTTTACCATCTTCCACTTTGTAGCCTACACGAGTAGGTTCACCTGTTTTTGGATCTAATGGCATAACATTAGATACGTGAATAGGTGCTTCTTTCGTGATAATTCCACCTTGTGGATTTAATTGAGATGGCTTAGAGTGCTTCTTAACGATGTTAACACCCTCAACGATAACACGGTTTTCCTTTGGGAAAGCCACAAGGATTACACCTTGTTTTCCTTTGTCTTTACCAGTGATTACCTGTACTTTATCACCTTTTTTTACATGCATCTTAATTCTGCACCTCCTTAGCAAGGCAATACCTTAAATTATAGAACTTCTGGAGCTAAAGAAACGATCTTCATGAAGTTGCTATCACGTAGTTCACGAGCTACCGGTCCGAAGATACGAGTACCGCGTGGGCTCTTATCGTCTTTAATGATAACAGCTGCGTTTTCATCAAAACGGATGTAAGAACCATCTGGACGACGAGCGCCGCTCTTCGTACGTACTACTACTGCTTTTACAACGTCACCTTTTTTAACAACGCCACCTGGTGTTGCTTGTTTTACCGTAGCAACGATAATATCACCGATGTTAGCATATTTACGACCAGAGCCGCCTAATACTTTAATTGTTAAAAGTTCACGTGCACCAGAGTTGTCAGCAACTTTTAAACGAGATTCTTGTTGGATCATGTTATGAAACCTCCCTTCGGACTTTTAATTCCGATTCGTCTATTTAGATAATAACCGCTTCTTCAACGATTTCAACTAAACGGAAACGCTTAGTAGCAGAAAGCGGGCGAGTTTCCATGATTTTAACGATATCGCCAACTTTTGCTTGGTTTTGTTCATCATGCGCTTTGTATTTTTTAGAATACTTAACGCGTTTTCCGTACAAGGAATGAGTTTTGTAAGTTTCAACTAAAACTGTAATCGTTTTGTCCATTTTGTCAGATACAACACGACCAGTATAAACTTTGCGTTGGTTACGTTCGCTCACTTTGCAAACCTCCCCTCAATTTATCGATTAATTCCGATCTCTCTTTCACGAACTACAGTTTTCATACGAGCGATCGCTTTACGCACTTCACGGATGCGTGTTGGATTCTCTAATTGTCCTGTAGCAAGCTGGAAGCGAAGGTTAAACAACTCTTCCTTTAACGCTTTAACTTTTGTTTCGATTTCGGCAGTGGTTAATTCACGAATATCATTAGTTTTCATTAGATTCACCACCATTTTCTTCACGTTTTACGAATTTACATTTCACTGGTAATTTGTGAGCTGCAAGACGTAATGCTTCGCGTGCTACCTCTTCAGATACACCTGCGATTTCAAACATAACTTTCCCAGGCTTCACTACTGCTACCCAACCTTCTGGTGCCCCTTTACCGGAACCCATACGTACTTCAAGAGGTTTTGCAGTGTAAGGTTTAGAAGGGAAAATTTTAATCCAAACTTTACCGCCACGTTTCATGTAACGAGTCATTGCACGACGAGCTGCTTCGATTTGACGGTTTGTAATCCATGAAGCATTTTGTGCTTGAAGACCAAACTCACCGAATGTTACTTCAGTACCACCTTTAGCGCGGCCACGCATTTTACCACGATGCTCTCTACGATATTTTACGCGTTTTGGCATTAACATATTATTTTCCTCCTTCCTCAGAAGCTTTCTTTTTTGAAGGAAGAACTTCTCCACGGTAGATCCATACTTTTACGCCTAATTTACCGTATGTTGTATCAGCTTCAGCTGTTGCATAGTCAATATCAGCGCGAAGTGTATGAAGTGGAACAGTTCCTTCACTGTAAGATTCTGCACGAGCGATATCTGCTCCGCCAAGACGACCAGAAACTTGTGTTTTAATACCTTTAGCGCCAGCACGCATTGCACGTTGGATAACTTGCTTTTGAGCACGACGGAAAGATACACGATTTTCTAATTGACGAGCAATGTTTTCCGCTACTAATTTAGCATCAAGATCTGCTTTCTTAACTTCTAAGATGTTGATGTGTACACGCTTGCCTGTTAATTGGTTAAGAGCTTTACGAAGCGCTTCAACTTCAGTACCACCTTTACCAATTACCATACCAGGTTTTGCAGTGTGAATTGTAACATTTACACGATTTGCAGCACGCTCGATTTCTACTTTAGAAACAGAAGAATCTTTTAAGCGAGCTGTGATGTATTCACGAATTTTGATGTCTTCATGAAGAAGTGTAGCGTAATCTTTTTCTGCGAACCAACGAGATTCCCAATCACGAATAACACCGACACGAAGACCGACTGGATTAACCTTTTGACCCATCGATTATCCCTCCTTCTTTTCTGATACCACAACTGTGATGTGGCTTGTGCGCTTGTTGATTTGGCTTGCACGGCCCATTGCGCGTGGACGGAAACGTTTTAACGTTGGACCTTCGTCAACGAAAACTTTCTCAACAACTAAGTTGTTTACGTCCATTTCGTAGTTATGCTCTGCGTTTGCGATTGCAGATTTTAAAACTTTCTCTACAACTGGAGAAGCAGTTTTTGGTGTGTGGTTAAGGATAGCAATCGCTTCACCCACTTGCTTACCTCGGATTAAGTCTACTACTAAACGAACTTTACGAGGAGCAATACGAACTGTTCTCGCTACTGCTTTAGCTTGCATTGAAGTGCCTCCTCTCATTATCTTCTAGTTTTCTTATCGTCAGCATCATGACCTTTATACGTACGAGTTGGTGCGAATTCACCTAACTTGTGGCCAACCATGTCCTCAGTGATGTATACAGGTACGTGTTTGCGACCGTCATATACAGCGATTGTGTGACCGATGAACTGAGGGAAGATCGTTGAACGACGAGACCAAGTTTTAACAACTTGCTTTTGCTCAGTTTCATTTAGCTTTGCAATTTTACTCATTAAATGATCATCGACAAATGGTCCTTTTTTTAAGCTACGAGCCATTTTGGTGCCTCCCTTCGTGATTGCCGTACGGTTCCTGAAATGAACCGTACTACAACCCCATTATTTTTTACGACGACGAACGATGAATTTGTCAGACGCTTTGTTTTTCTTACGAGTCTTGAATCCAAGAGTTGGTTTACCCCATGGAGACATTGGAGACTTACGTCCGATTGGTGCGCGACCTTCACCACCACCGTGTGGGTGATCAACTGGGTTCATTACAGAACCACGAACTGTTGGGCGCTTACCTAACCAACGAGAGCGACCTGCTTTACCAATTTTGATAAGTTCGTGTGATTCGTTACCTACTTGACCTACAGTAGCGCGGCAAGTAGCTAATACTAAGCGTACTTCACCAGAAGTTAAACGTACAAGTACGTATTTACCTTCTTTACCAAGTACTTGAGCAGATGTACCAGCAGAACGAACTAATTGTCCACCACGACCTGGTTTAAGTTCGATGTTATGAACAACAGTACCTACTGGAATGTTCATTAATGGTAATGCGTTACCGATTTTAATGTCAGCTTCTGGGCCAGACATAACTTCCATACCTACTTCTAAATTTTTAGGAGCAAGGATGTAACGTTTTTCACCGTCAACGTAGTTAATTAATGCGATATTCGCAGAGCGGTTTGGATCATATTCGATCGTAGCAACGCGTCCTGGAATCCCATCTTTGTTACGTTTGAAGTCGATGATACGGTATTGACGCTTGTGTCCGCCACCTTGGTGACGTACAGTGATTTTACCTTGGTTATTACGACCAGCCTTTTTCTTTAAAGGCGCAAGTAAAGATTTTTCCGGTCTATCAGTCGTGATTTCAGCGAAATCATTAGTTGTCATGTTACGACGACCGTTAGTAGTTGGATTATACTTTTTAATTGCCATCTCAATTTCCCTCCTTCTTTAGTAAGAATTAAACACCTTGGAAGATTTCGATTTCTTTGCTGTCAGCTGTTAGCTTAACGATTGCTTTACGACGACGGTTAGTAAAACCAGCGTGACGACCAACGCGTTTAGCTTTCGGCTTGTAGTTCATGATGTTCACTTTCTCTACTTCAACACCAAAGATCGCTTCTACAGCGTCTTTAACTTCTGTTTTATTAGCTTTAACGTCCACATCGAACGTGTATTTTTTTTCAGCCATCATTTCCATAGAACGTTCAGTGATAACTGGGCGCTTAATGATATCACGAGGATCTCTCATTATGCAAGCACCTCCTCTACTTTTTCCACTGCCGCTTTTGTCATGATTAGCTTATCATGATGAAGCACGTCTAAAACGTTTACGCCATCAGCAGTGATTACTGTTACTCCAGGGATATTGCGAGCAGATAACTCAACTGCTTCATTTACATCAGCAGTTACGATAAGAGCTTTCTTCTCAACAGCTAATCCTTTAAGTACTGCTACCATGTCTTTTGTTTTTGGTGCATTTAACACTAAGTCTTCAAGAACTACAATGTTGTTCTCTACTACTTTAGTAGCTAATGCAGATTTAATAGCTAAGCGACGAACTTTCTTAGGAAGTTTGTAAGCATAGCTTCTTGGTGTAGGTCCGAATACCGTACCACCACCACGCCATTGAGGAGAGCGGATAGAACCTTGACGAGCACGTCCAGTTCCTTTTTGACGCCATGGTTTACGACCACCACCGCTTACTTCAGAGCGATTTTTTACTTTATGTGTACCTTGACGTAAAGATGCACGTTGCATCACTACAGCCTCGAAAAGTACAGCTTCATTTGGTTCGATGCCGAAAATAGCTTCAGCTAATTCGATTTCACCAACCTGAGAACCAGTTTGGTTATATACAGTAACTTTTGGCATTGGAATTCCTCCTTCCTATAGTGAATTATTTGCTAGCCTTCACAGCGCCTTGAACAACTACAAGAGATTTCTTAGCACCTGGAACGTTACCTTTAATTAATAATAAGTTGCGTTCAACGTCAACTTGAACAATTTCAAGGTTTTGAATTGTGATTTGGTCTCCACCCATACGTCCAGCAAGTTTTTTACCTTTAAATACACGGTTCGGAGCAACAGGGCCCATTGAACCAGGACGACGATGGTAACGAGAACCGTGAGACATAGGTCCACGAGATTGTCCGTGGCGTTTAATAGCACCTTGGAAACCTTTACCTTTAGAAATACCTGTTACGTCTACAGTTTCACCTGCAGCGAAAACTTCTACTTTTACCTCTTGACCAACCTCTAATCCGTCCACGTCTGCATCGCGGATTTCGCGAATGAAGCGCTTAGGAGCAGTAGATGCTTTAGCAACGTGACCTTGTTCAGGTTTGTTAGCTAATTTTTCACGTTTATCTTCGAAACCTAACTGAATTGCGTTGTAGCCATCAGTTTCAGTTGTCTTCTTTTGAAGAACAACGTTTGGAGTCGCTTCGATTACTGTTACAGGAATTAGCTCACCGTTTTCAGCAAATACTTGAGTCATACCGATCTTTCTTCCTAAGATTCCTTTGGTCATGAGTTACACCTCCTACATTTTTAAGTTATATGAATTATAGTTTAATTTCGATATCTACACCAGATGGTAAGTCTAAACGCATTAGTGAATCTACTGTTTGTGGAGTAGGGCTCACAATGTCGATTAGACGTTTGTGCGTGCGCATTTCGAATTGCTCACGAGAATCTTTGTACTTATGAACAGCACGAAGAATTGTATAAACAGTTTTTTCAGTTGGTAATGGGATCGGACCAGAAACTGTTGCCCCAGAACGTTTAGCTGTTTCTACAATTTTCTCAGCTGACTGATCAAGAATACGGTGATCGTAAGCTTTTAAACGGATACGAATTTTTTCTTTTGCCATTATTTTCCCTCCTTCGTTCGCCTATTTCTAAAATAGACCTTCTCCATGGAAATTTCCTCACACCTTGCCATGGCAAAGCGGCCGGGTGTGTCAGCAACCTTCCACTTCATCGCAGTCAAAGACCAACATTGTCTATTATACAATGTTTTTTGTCTAGATGCAAGCATATTTTTGTTTACATCAGCTTTTCTCTACTTTTGCTATTATACATGGCACTTTCAAGAATTTCAAGTTTTCATCTACCGTAAATCATTTTACACTTTTTGGATGTTTTATTTTCACTTTATATATTATAGAAGAAACTCGTCACAATCTACATTTACCTCCTGTTTATACAGCAAAAAAACCCAAGGGAAATCCCCCTTGGGTTTTTATTATTTATAGTTGAGACTATTCGATGATAGAAGCAACTACACCAGCACCTACAGTACGTCCGCCTTCACGGATAGAGAACTTAGTTCCCTCTTCTACTGCTACAGGAGCGATAAGTTCAACAGTCATTTCAACGTTGTCGCCAGGCATTACCATTTCAGTACCTTCTGGTAATTGGATGATACCAGTTACGTCAGTTGTACGGAAATAGAATTGTGGGCGGTAGTTAGCGAAGAATGGAGTGTGACGTCCACCTTCTTCTTTAGATAAAACGTAAACTTCAGCTTTGAATTTAGCGTGAGCTTTTACAGAGCCTGGTTTAGCAAGAACTTGTCCACGTTGGATGTCTTCACGAGCAACCCCACGAAGTAGAGCACCGATGTTGTCACCAGCTTCAGCTTGGTCAAGAAGCTTACGGAACATTTCTACACCTGTTACAGTTGTAGAAGCAGTTTCTTCAGCAAGACCGATGATTTCTACTACGTCACCAACTTTAACTACACCGCGCTCTACGCGACCAGTAGCAACTGTACCACGACCTGTGATAGAGAATACATCCTCTACAGGCATTAAGAATGGTTTGTCAGTTTCACGTTCTGGAGTTGGGATGTAAGCATCAACTTCAGCCATTAACTCAACGATTTTAGCTTCCCACTCAGCATCTCCTTCAAGAGCTTTAAGAGCAGAACCTTTAACTACAGGGATGTCATCTCCTGGGAATTCGTATTCAGATAATAGATCACGAACTTCCATTTCTACTAATTCTAGTAATTCTTCGTCGTCTACCATGTCGCATTTGTTTAAGAATACAACGATGTAAGGTACACCTACTTGACGAGAAAGAAGGATGTGCTCACGAGTTTGTGGCATTGGACCATCAGCAGCAGATACTACTAAGATACCGCCGTCCATTTGAGCAGCACCAGTGATCATGTTTTTAACATAGTCAGCGTGTCCTGGGCAGTCAACGTGTGCATAGTGACGAGTTTCAGTTTCGTACTCAACGTGTGCAGTTGAGATTGTGATACCGCGCTCTCTTTCTTCTGGAGCAGCGTCGATTTGATCGTATCCGCGTGCTTCAGCACCACCAGCTTTTGCAAGAACTGTAGTGATTGCAGCAGTTAATGTAGTTTTACCATGGTCAACGTGGCCAATTGTACCAATGTTAACATGGGGTTTTGAACGTTCGAATTTTTCTTTAGCCATTCTAAAATCCTCCTTAATGGTATCTTCAAATTTATATTTTAGGCTAGAAAGTGAGAATTAGAGCCTCACTTTCTAAGCTTACATAAGTAGTTATACTTGAACAATTGATAAAAATCAATTATTCACCTTTATTTTTTTTGATAATCTCTTCAGAGATTGAACGTGGAACTTCTTCATAATGGTCAAATACCATAGAGAATGTTCCGCGACCTTGTGTATTAGAACGTAATGCTGTCGCATAACCGAACATTTCAGAAAGTGGAACCATTGCGCGAACAACTTGTGCGTTACCGCGAGCTTCCATACCTTCTACACGTCCACGACGAGAAGTTACGTCACCCATGATGTCTCCCATGTATTCTTCTGGGATTACAACTTCAACTTTCATCATTGGCTCAAGGATTACTGGGTTACACTTAGAAACAGCTGCTTTAAGTGCCATAGATGCAGCAATTTTGAACGCCATTTCAGATGAGTCAACATCATGATAAGATCCGTCAACTAATGCAGCTTTAACGTCAATTACAGGATATCCTGCAAGCACACCGTTTTGAAGCGCATCTTCAAGACCTGCTTGTACAGCTGGGATGTATTCACGTGGAACTACACCGCCGACAATCTTGTTCTCGAATTCGAATCCTTTTCCTTCTTCGTTAGGTTCAAACTCAATCCAAACGTGACCGAATTGTCCACGACCACCAGATTGACGAGCGAACTTACCTTCAACTTTCGCTGCAGCGCGGAAAGTCTCACGGTATGCTACTTGAGGAGCACCAACGTTAGCTTCTACTTTGAACTCGCGACGTAGACGGTCAACGATGATATCAAGGTGAAGTTCACCCATACCAGCGATGATTGTTTGTCCAGTCTCTTGATCAGTATGAGCACGGAATGTTGGATCTTCTTCAGAAAGTTTTGCTAATGCTGTACCCATTTTATCTTGGTCAGCTTTAGACTTAGGTTCGATAGCTACAGAGATAACTGGTTCTGGGAATTCCATAGACTCTAGGATAACAAGGTTTTTCTCGTCACATAGAGTGTCACCAGTTGTAGTATCTTTAAGACCTACAGCAGCAGCGATGTCACCAGCGTAAACTGTTGAAATCTCTTCACGGCTGTTTGCGTGCATTTGTAGGATACGACCTACACGCTCACGTTTACCTTTTGTTGAGTTTTTCACGTAAGATCCAGAGTTTAATGTACCAGAGTACACACGGAAGAACGTTAATTTACCAACATAAGGGTCAGTCATAATTTTGAACGCTAGAGCTGAGAATGGCTCTTCGTCGCTAGAATGACGTTCTACTTCTTCATCTGTATCAGGAACGATACCTTTGATTGCAGGTACGTCTAATGGAGATGGTAAGTAGTCAATAACTGCGTCAAGCATCAATTGAACACCTTTGTTCTTGAATGCAGATCCACAGATTACTGGGAAGAATTCTACAGAAGTTGTAGCTTTACGGATAGCCGCTTTAAGCTCTTCTTTAGAGATTTCTTCACCCTCTAAATATTTCATCATTAATTCCTCATCAAGTTCTGCAACCGCTTCAATAAGCTTTCCACGGTATTCAGCAGCTAGTTCTTGATGCTCTTCAGGAATTTCAATACGCTCAATATCAGTTCCTAGGTCGTTTGCATACATGTATGCGCACTCTTCAACTAGGTCAATGATACCATTGAACTCATCTTCAGCACCGATTGGTAATTGAAGTGGATGAGCATTAGCTTGTAGACGATCATGAAGTGTACCTACAGAATATAAGAAGTCTGCACCGATTTTGTCCATTTTGTTAACGAACACAATACGTGGTACACCATAAGTAGTAGCCTGACGCCAAACAGTTTCTGTTTGTGGTTCAACACCAGATTGTGCATCAAGTACTGCTACAGCGCCATCAAGTACGCGTAAAGAACGCTCTACCTCTACAGTGAAGTCTACGTGTCCTGGAGTGTCAATAATGTTTACACGATGACCTTTCCATTGAGCAGTAGTTGCTGCAGACGTAATCGTAATTCCACGCTCTTGTTCTTGCTCCATCCAGTCCATTTGAGATGCACCTTCATGAGTTTCACCAATTTTGTGAATACGTCCTGTATAGTACAAGATACGCTCAGTAGCTGTTGTTTTACCAGCATCAATATGAGCCATAATACCAATATTACGAGTGTTTTCTAAGGAGAACTCTCTAGTCATATGGTGTCTTTCTCCTTCCTTTTATGGATTGGATTATTTTATTTAAAGTAGCAAAAAAGCCACTTTATTTTGTTACATATGTCAGTATATCCAGTACCCTCATTATGTAAAACGAGCGCCCATTGAAAGGGAGAGGAACTCTCCCCTCTCCATACTTCCATAAGCGACAAATAAAGCGGTTTATGCTTACATTTATTTTACGTTGAATCCTACCAACGGTAATGAGCAAACGCTTTGTTAGCTTCTGCCATTTTGTGAGTGTCTTCGCGCTTCTTAACAGATGCACCAGTGTTATTAGCTGCATCTAAAATTTCATTAGCAAGACGCTCTTCCATAGTTTTTTCACCACGAAGACGAGCGTAGTTTACTAACCAACGAAGACCTAAAGTTGTACGGCGTTCTGGACGAACCTCAACTGGAACTTGGTAGTTAGCACCACCAACACGACGAGCACGTACTTCAAGAACAGGCATGATGTTCTTAAGAGCTTGCTCGAATACTTCCATTGGTTCTTTACCAGTACGTTCACGAACGATATCGAACGCATTATAAAGAATTGTTTGAGATTTACCTTTTTTACCGTCAACCATCATTTTGTTGATTAAGCGTGTTACAAGTTTAGAATTGTACATTGGATCTGGTAACACGTCACGTTTCGCAACAGGTCCTTTACGAGGCATATTGAGTTCCTCCTTTCAGTTCATTTTTATTATTTCTTAGCTGCTTTTGGTTTTTTAGTACCGTATTTAGAACGGCCTTGCATACGTTTGTCAACACCAGCTGTGTCAAGCGCACCACGAACGATGTGGTAACGTACCCCTGGTAAGTCTTTTACACGACCACCGCGAATTAATACTACGCTGTGCTCTTGTAAGTTATGGCCGATACCTGGGATGTATGCAGTTACCTCAATACCATTTGTTAAACGTACACGAGCATATTTACGTAAAGCTGAGTTTGGTTTCTTTGGAGTCATTGTACCAACACGAGTACATACACCACGTTTTTGAGGTGCAGAGATATCAGTTGATTTTTTCTTTAAAGAGTTGAAACCTTTGTTTAACGCAGGTGATTTAGATTTCCATACTTTATCAGTACGACCTTTTCTCACTAATTGGTTAATAGTAGGCATTAAATTATCCTCCCTTCGCATGTTTGTATGACCACATATCCAGGTGGTTCATTATTAGTTGAAAACAAAGTTTTTGCGAGCGGGAGCAAATGCCCCCCTCTCACAAAAACAGTTTTAACTTATTATTCCTATTGCTGAAGCTCCCACTTGAATCCCTGAAACTCTTCCGAGTTCGCGAATGGATTCAACTTTTGTTACGGGTATGTTATGTTGCAGTGCAGCCTGAGTGATAACATGGGTTAACCGCATGTCAGCATCTTCCGCAACGACAACCTCTTTAACTATACCATTTTTGATTGCTTTCAACGTTCGTTTATGACCAACGATAACATTTTCCGCATTTGATACTTTTTGATAAGACATATACATATCCTCCAAAGCATCGTTCAGGAGCAACCTTGCTTATATTAACATTTTGACTCATACAATGTCAACTAGGATTATCCGTTTTTATACAAAATTCATACCGGAAAATTTTACTGTTCTACGTAAATTTCATCGTTTTCTACATTCGTATCGTCTTGCACTGTTTTTACAAGATCTACTTTGCGATAACGATTCATACCTGTTCCAGCCGGAACAAGCTTACCGATAATAACGTTCTCTTTTAATCCTAGAAGCTCATCGCGTTTGCCTTTAATTGCGGCATCTGTTAGAACACGAGTTGTTTCTTGGAACGAAGCTGCAGATAAGAATGAATCTGTTTCAAGTGAAGCTTTCGTAATACCAAGAAGAACCGGTCTAGCTGTTGCTGGTTGTTTACCTTCTAATAATACTTTTACGTTTGCATCAGTAAATTGGTGAATATCTAGCAACGTTCCTGGTAATACATCCGTGTCACCCGCATCGATTACACGAACTTTACGAAGCATTTGACGAACCATTACCTCTACGTGTTTGTCGCCAATTTCTACCCCTTGCATACGGTATACTTTTTGAACTTCACGTAGTAAGTATTCTTGAACTGCTGTAATGTCCGTTACTTTTAGTAATTCTTTCGGATCAATAGAACCTTCTGTTAACTCTTGTCCGTGACTAATCTCTTGGCCTGGAGTTACTTTCAGACGAGCGCCGTAAGGAATTGCATATGTGCGAGTTTCTACTGCACCTTGTACAACTACCTCTTGACGATCTTTCACATCGTTGATCGTTACAACAACACCGTCGATTTCGCTGATAACCGCTTGACCTTTCGGATTACGAGCTTCGAAGATCTCTTGGATACGAGGTAAACCTTGTGTGATATCGTCTCCGGCAACCCCACCTGTATGGAACGTACGCATCGTTAACTGTGTACCTGGCTCACCGATAGATTGAGCTGCGATAATACCTACCGCTTCCCCTACTTCTACGTCTGTACCAGTAGCTAAGTTACGGCCGTAACATTTCTTACATACGCCGTGGCGAGTATTACATGTAAATGCTGAACGGATGTGTACTGTTTCCACACCTGCATTTTCAATAGCACGAGCGATATCTTCAGTAATTAATTCATTTTCACGAATCAACACTTCACCTGTTTCAGGATGTTTTACAGTTTTTCTTGCAAAACGTCCTACAAGACGGTCGTATAATGACTCAATAACTTCATTGCCCTCTTTAATCGCACCGATTAATAGACCACGATCTGTTCCACAATCGTCTTCACGAACGATAACATCTTGTGCAACATCTACAAGACGACGTGTTAAGTAACCAGAATCGGCAGTCTTAAGCGCTGTATCGGCAAGACCCTTACGCGCACCGTGTGTAGAGATGAAGTATTCAAGTACCGTTAGACCTTCACGGAAACTTGATTTGATTGGAAGCTCAATGATACGACCAGATGGGTTAGCCATCAAACCACGCATACCAGCAAGCTGAGTGAAGTTCGATGCGTTACCACGGGCACCAGAGTCACTCATCATGAAGATTGGGTTGCGCTTATCTAAGGATTTCATCAATTTTCCTTGGATAACATCTTTTGCATTACTCCAGATAGAGATAACGCGATCGTAACGTTCTTCTTCTGTAATCAAACCGCGACGGAATTGTTTAATTACTTTATCTACTTTTGCTTGTGCTTCATGAAGAATTTCATCTTTCTCACCTAATACAAGGATATCTGCTACCCCAACTGTAATACCAGCTTTTGTAGAGTATTTAAATCCTAAGTCTTTCATGCGGTCAAGCATACGAGATGTTTCTGTAATTTTGAAACGTTTAAATACTTCCGCAATGATATTACCAAGGATTTTCTTGTTAAATGGTGCTACTTCTTCACGGCTAGCAATAACTTCTTTTATATTCGCACCTTTATCAACGAAATATTTCGCAGGTGTTTCTTTTTCAAGATTTGATTTTGTTGGTTCGTTAATATAAGGGAACGACTTTGGTAAGATTTCGTTAAATATTAATTTACCAACAGTTGTTAATAGAAGCTTGCCTTTTTGTTCTTCTGTAAATGTCTCGTTGTTGTTCACTGAACTTGCAGGAACAGCAATACGAGTATGAAGATGAACATACCCATTTTGGTATGCAAGCAATGCTTCGTTTGTATCTTTGAACACCATACCTTCACCAATTGCACCTGCGCGCTCAAGTGTTAAGTAGTAGTTACCTAATACCATATCCTGAGATGGTGTAACAACTGGTTTCCCGTCTTTCGGGTTCAAAATGTTTTGTGCAGCTAACATAAGAAGACGAGCTTCTGCTTGTGCTTCTGATGATAGCGGAACGTGAACCGCCATTTGGTCACCGTCAAAGTCCGCATTGTATGCTGTACATACAAGTGGATGAAGACGAATTGCGCGCCCTTCTACTAATGTAGGTTCGAACGCTTGAATACCAAGACGGTGAAGCGTTGGGGCACGGTTTAGAAGTACTGGGTGTTCTTTAATAACTGACTCTAAAACATCCCAAACTTCAGGTTGTACACGCTCAATTTTACGTTTTGCACTCTTAATGTTATGTGCTAATCCTTTTTCCACTAGTTCTTTCATTACGAAAGGTTTAAATAGTTCTAGCGCCATTTCTTTTGGTAATCCACATTGATACATTTTTAAGTTCGGTCCTACAACGATAACAGAACGACCAGAGTAGTCAACACGTTTACCAAGTAAGTTTTGACGGAAACGTCCTTGTTTACCTTTCAGCATGTGAGATAGTGATTTTAACGGACGGTTACCCGGTCCAGTAACTGGGCGACCACGGCGACCGTTATCGATTAATGCATCTACAGCTTCTTGCAACATACGTTTTTCGTTTTGAACAATAATGCTTGGTGCACCTAGGTCCAATAAACGTTTTAAACGATTGTTACGGTTAATAACACGACGATATAAATCGTTTAAGTCAGAAGTTGCAAAACGTCCACCATCTAACTGTACCATTGGGCGTAATTCTGGCGGAATAACCGGAAGAACATCTAAGATCATCCAAGATGGTTTATTTCCAGAGTTACGGAATGATTCCAATACTTCTAGACGTTTAATAGCACGAGTACGACGTTGTCCTTGTGCTGTTTTTAATTCCTCTTTTAAGAAGTCTACTTCTTTATCTAAATCGATATCTTGTAGTAACTTCTTAATTGCTTCTGCACCCATAGCAGCTTGGAATGTGTTTCCATATCGATCGCGATATGCACGGTATTCTTTTTCAGAAAGCAATTGCTTCTTATCAAGTGGTGTATCTCCACTTTCTGTTACAACATAAGAAGCGAAATAAATTACTTCTTCAAGCGCGCGAGGGGACATGTCTAAGACAAGTCCCATGCGGCTCGGGATACCTTTGAAATACCAAATATGAGATACAGGAGCAGCTAATTCGATATGACCCATACGTTCACGACGAACTTTCGCACGCGTTACTTCAACACCACATCGATCACAGACTACACCTTTATAACGTACGCGTTTATATTTTCCACAGTGACATTCCCAGTCCTTTTGGGGCCCGAAAATGCGCTCACAGAACAAGCCATCTTTTTCGGGTTTTAACGTACGATAGTTAATTGTTTCAGGTTTCTTAACTTCACCGTATGACCAAGAACGAATCTTGTCAGGCGAAGCAAGTCCAATCTTCATATATTCAAAGTTATTTACATCTATCAAGGGGCCTACCTCCCTTTTAGTCTACAGGTTATCCCAATTATTCCTTAGTTGCCTCAACTTCGATATTTAATTTATCTGCGGATTGATGATCATCATCATCTTCTGTATCACGCATTTCAATTTCCGTATCGTCGCTAGACATCATTTTAACGTCCATACCTAAACTTTGCAGTTCTTTAATCAATACTTTGAATGATTCTGGAACGCCTGGTTCTGGAACATTTTCACCTTTCACAATCGCTTCGTATGTCTTAACGCGACCGACAACATCATCAGACTTCACAGTTAAGATTTCTTGAAGAGTATAAGCAGCACCGTAAGCTTCAAGTGCCCAAACCTCCATCTCACCGAAACGTTGTCCACCGAACTGTGCTTTACCTCCAAGAGGTTGTTGCGTTACAAGTGAGTATGGTCCAGTAGAACGAGCGTGAAGTTTATCGTCAACCATGTGTGCAAGTTTAATCATGTACATGACACCAACAGATACACGGTTATCGAATGGCTCACCAGTACGTCCGTCGTACAGGATTGTCTTCGCATCATTCGCCATACCAGCTTCTTCAATTGTACCCCATACATCTTCCTCACGAGCACCATCGAATACTGGTGTTGCAACATGAATACCTAGATATCTAGCTGCCATACCAAGGTGAAGCTCTAACACCTGACCGATATTCATACGAGATGGTACCCCTAATGGGTTAAGCATGATATCGATTGGTGTACCGTCTGGTAAGAATGGCATATCTTCTTCCGGTAAAATACGGGAGATAACCCCTTTGTTACCATGACGACCGGCCATTTTGTCACCTTCAGAAATTTTACGTTTTTGAACGATATATACACGAACCAATTGATTTACACCTGGTGGTAATTCGTCACCGTCTTCACGGTTAAACACTTTTACATCCAGGATAATACCGCCACCACCGTGTGGTACACGTAGTGATGTATCACGTACTTCACGCGCTTTCTCACCGAAGATTGCGTGTAATAAACGTTCTTCTGCTGTTAATTCTGTTACACCTTTTGGTGTTACTTTACCAACAAGTAGATCTCCGTCTTTTACTTCCGCACCGATGCGAATAATACCGCGCTCGTCAAGGTTACGAAGTGCATCTTCCCCAACGTTCGGGATATCACGCGTAATTTCTTCTGGTCCTAATTTTGTATCACGAGCTTCTGATTCATACTCTTCAATATGAATAGAAGTATACACATCATCTTTTACAAGGCGCTCACTCATAATGATCGCATCCTCGTAGTTATAACCATCCCATGTCATAAAGCCAACAAGCACGTTACGTCCAAGTGCAAGCTCACCTTTTTCCATAGAAGGACCATCCGCAAGGATTTCACCTTTTACAACTTCATCGCCAACACTTACGATTGGACGTTGGTTGTAGCAAGTTCCTTGGTTAGAACGGATGAATTCAACATCTTATAGCGATCTAAGTCGCCTTTTACTTTTTGACCGTCAATTTCTACATAACGACGCACCCAAACTTCACGTGCTTCAACGCGTTCAACAATACCAGGATGTTTACAGATTACTGCAGCACCCGAGTCTTTCGCTGACACATACTCCATACCTGTACCTACAATCGGAGATTCCGGATTCATTAACGGAACCGCCTGACGTTGCATGTTGGCACCCATAAGTGCACGGTTAGAGTCGTCATTTTCTAAGAACGGAATACAAGCTGTCGCTGCAGACACTACTTGTTTTGGAGATACATCCATGTAGTCGATGCGCTCTTTATTTGTAACAATGTTTTCACCGCGGAAACGAGCTACGATATCATCATCAAGGAATTCACCTTCTGGAGATAATTTCATATTCGCTTGGGCTACAACATAGTTATCTTCTTCATCGGCTGTTAAGTAATCAACATGCTCTGTTACACGACCAGTTTCTGGATCAACACGACGATATGGTGTTTCAATGAAACCAAACTCATTTACTTTCGCAAATGAAGATAATGAGTTAATCAAACCGATGTTTGGTCCCTCTGGCGTTTCAATCGGACACATACGACCGTAGTGAGAATAGTGAACATCACGCACTTCAAAGCCTGCGCGCTCACGCGTTAAACCACCAGGTCCTAATGCAGATAATCTTCGTTTATGTGTTAACTCTGCCAATGGGTTTGTTTGATCCATGAACTGAGATAACTGAGAGCTTCCGAAGAACTCTTTAATAGATGCAATAACCGGACGAATGTTAATTAACGCTTGCGGTGTAATTGCATTTGTATCTTGAATCGACATTCTCTCACGAACAACACGTTCCATACGAGAAAGACCGATACGGAATTGGTTTTGTAATAACTCTCCTACAGAACGTAGACGACGGTTACCTAAATGGTCGATATCGTCTGTATCCCCTACTTTATATAGTAAGTTAAAGAAGTAGCTAATAGAAGCAAGAATATCACCTGGTGTAATGTGTTTCACATCACGAGTAATATTTGCATTCCCAATTACATTAATAACGCGTTCGCCTTCTGAATCTGGAGCATAAATCTTAATAGATTGCAGCTCAACATCGCCTTCTACCACTCCGCCCATCGGCTTCGCTGTTTTGAATCCAATGTTCTTCTCTAAGTTAGGTAAAATGCGATCAAGTGTACGGCGATCTAAAACTGTTCCCTCTGCCGCTAAAATCTCTCCGGTTTCTGGATCTACTAATGTTTCAGCTAAGCGTTGGTTAAACAGTCTGTTTTTAATGTGTAATTTTTTGTTGATCTTATAGCGACCTACATTTGCTAAATCGTAGCGCTTTGGATCAAAGAAGCGAGAAACAAGCAAGCTTTTCGCGTTTTCCACTGTTGGTGGTTCACCTGGGCGTAAACGCTCATAAATTTCAAGCAACGCTTTTTCAGTGCTATCTGTGTTATCTTTTTCTAACGTATTGCTTAAGTATTCATTATCACCTAAAAGCTCGGTGATTTCTTGATCAGAGCCAAACCCTAATGCGCGTAACAAAACAGTTACAGGAAGCTTACGGGTACGGTCAATACGTACATATACAACATCCTTAGCATCTGTTTCATACTCTAACCAAGCTCCGCGGTTTGGAATTACAGTAGCAGTAAAACCACGTTTTCCGTTTTTATCCACTTTGCCACTATAGTATACGCTTGGAGAGCGAACTAACTGGGAAACGATAACACGTTCTGCACCGTTAATTACGAATGTTCCTGTCTCTGTCATGAGTGGGAAATCTCCCATGAACACATCTTGCTCTTTTACTTCACCAGTTTCTTTGTTGATTAGACGAACTTTCACACGAAGTGGTGCTGCATACGTCACATCACGCTCTTTACATTCTTCTACAGAGTATTTAGGCTCACCTAAGCTGTAGTCGATAAATTCAAGCGATAGATTTCCCGTAAAGTCTTCGATCGGAGAAATGTCTTGGAACATTTCTCGCAAACCCTCATCAAGAAACCACTGATAAGAAGAGGTTTGAATTTCGATAAGATTTGGTAACTCTAATACTTCACTAATACGGGCATAACTTCTTCGTTGGCGGTGGCGTCCGTATTGAACTAGTTGACCTGTCAACTGCTTCACCCCTCAAATCATGAGTATTATAAATGCACAAAAAAATTTGTGCAAAATCACAAATAAATATAGCTAACGCTAGTAGCGTAGCTTTTTCTCTCAAAGATAGATACGTTGAGTCTTTCCATCTGTTCAAAAAAGAAAAATGGCTTCTATAAGAAAACCATCACTCTATTTCATGATTTACTGATTTTACTATCTTTTCCAAGAGAAACAAAAATATACATTTTTCTCAACGTAGAAAATCATATATTGGCATTGTATAATGTTAACATAGCCCCAAAAAACCGTCAACGTTTTTTTGATTTTATGATATAATATCCTTTTTTCTTTTCAACAATCTCAACTTCAGCAAACGTTTCTTCTAGTTTTTTGAGCGCGGATGGTGCACCTTGTTTCTTTTGAATCACAATCCAAAGTTCTCCTCCTGGCACTAGATGATCGAAAGCTTTTCCTAAAATTTCATGCACGATATGCTTACCAGCACGAATTGGAGGATTGGATAGAATCGCGGCATATTGGCCATCTACCTTTTCATAGACATTGCTTTGGAAAATTCGAATATTCTCCACGTTATTGTTAGCAGCATTTTCTTTCGCAAGCTCAAGCGCCCTTTCATTTACATCTACCATGTGAACGCGGCGCCCTCGAAACTCTTTTGCTAACGACAAACCAATCGGTCCGTACCCACATCCAACATCTAATATATCCCCGTCGATATCCGGCATTTGAAATGCTTCAATTAAAAGACGAGATCCAAAGTCCACCTCGTTTTTCGAAAATACCCCACGGTCAGATAAAAAAACAAATTGCGATCCTCTTAGTGTAAATTCCCACCGCTTACGATCACTTTTACTCGAAGGGTCATTAGAAAAATAATGGTCTGCCATTTGGTCACCTCTTTTCTTTACAGTTAAAAAAAAAGCTCGCATGAGAGCGAGCTTTTTTAAAGCTTCAAAAGTTAATTACTTAACTTCTACAGCAGCGCCAACTTCTTCAAGTTTAGCTTTGATTTCTTCAGCTTCTTCTTTAGAAGCGCCTTCTTTGATTACTTTTGGAGTGTTGTCAACTAATTCTTTAGCTTCTTTTAAGCCAAGACCAGTGATTTCACGAACAACTTTGATAACTTTGATTTTTTGTGCACCAGCGTTAGCTAGTTCAACATCAAATTCAGTTTTCTCAGCAGCAGCTTCACCAGCGCCACCAACAACAGCTACAGGAGCAGCAGCAGTTACGCCGAATTCTTCCTCGATAGCTTTTACTAAGTCGTTAAGTTCTAATACAGTCATAGATTTAACTGCTTCAATGATTTGTTCTTTAGTCATTGTAAATATCCTCCCTTAAATAGGTTTGTATTGTTTTATCGATAACACGTAATTATCTTTTAAAAAATTAAGCGCCTTGCTCTTCCTTTTGTTCTGCAACTGCTTTAGTAGCAAGTGCAAGGTTACGGATTGGAGCTTGAAGAACGCTAAGAAGCATAGAAAGTAAGCCTTCACGAGATGGAAGAGTAGCGATTGCTTTAACCTCATCAAGTGTTACTAGTTTACCTTCGATTACGCCCGCTTTAATTTCTAAAGCTTCATGATCTTTAGCGAAGTCGTTTAATACTTTCGCAGGAGCAACTACATCCTCGTTACTGAACGCGATTGCGTTTGGTCCTGTTAAGAATTCATTTAACTCAGCCATTTCAACAGATTCTGCAGCACGACGAGTTAAAGAGTTTTTGTAAACTTTGAACTCAACGCCAGCCTCACGTAAGTTCTTACGTAATTCAGTTGCTTCAGATACTGTTAAACCACGGTAGTCAACAACGATTGTAGATTTACTTTCGCGAAGTTTATCAGCGATTTCAGTTACAACTTGTTGTTTCATTTCGATTGCTTTGCTCATATTATTACACCTCCTGTAGATTATATAGAAGATGTACCGAAAGTGCACTAAAAACCTCCATGCTAACTTGTAGACATGGAGGCATATAGTCACAGAAAAAAATTCCGTTTCGTATATTAACACCTAGGTAGGAAATTAAGCCAATTTGGCACCTACTGTCTACGGTACACTATTTAAATTCACAACATAAATGATTATATTAAATCTTCTTTATGAAGTCAACTTCCAATTTTTATACAAGTGTAGAAACATCTACGCGTACACCAGGTCCCATTGTAGAAGTAACTGTTACGTTCTTCATGTAAGTACCTTTTGCAGCAGCTGGTTTCGCTTTTAATAACGTGTCAGCAATTGTTTTGAAGTTTTCTACTAATTTTGCATCTTCGAAAGATACTTTACCAATTGGAACATGGATGTTACCAGCTTTATCAACGCGGTATTCAACTTTACCAGCTTTGATTTCGTTAACAGCTTTTGTTACATCGAAAGTAACTGTTCCAGTTTTAGGGTTTGGCATTAAACCTTTAGGTCCTAATACACGACCAAGTTTACCAACTTCACCCATCATGTCAGGAGTTGCTACTACTACATCAAAGTCGAACCAACCTTGTTGGATTTTGTTGATGTAATCAGCATCGCCTACGAAGTCAGCTCCAGCAGCTTCAGCTTCTTTTGCTTTTTCACCTTTAGCGAATACTAATACACGTTGTACTTTACCAGTACCGTGTGGAAGAACAACTGCACCACGAATTTGTTGGTCAGCTTTCTTAGGGTCAACACCTAAACGAAATGCAGCTTCTACAGTTGCATCAAATTTAGCTGTGTTTGTTTTCTTTACTAATTCTACTGCTTCTGTTGCAGAATAAGCAGTTGCACGTTCAACAAGCTTCGCAGCTTCTACGTACTTTTTACCTCTTTTAGCCATGTTTATTTCCTCCTTGAATGTGGTTTTAGCGGAATAACCTCCCACGTTTACGCCCTTATTCCAAGATTTTTCTTGAGGATGTGCGCCCATCCATTTATTTAAAAACGATACTCATTTACGATAATAAAGGTTGCGAATTGGACTTCCAGACCCGCAACCTTTTTTACAAAAAACAAATCGAATTAGTCTTCGATAACGATGCCCATACTGCGTGCAGTACCTTCAACCATACGCATTGCAGCTTCTACGCTAGCAGCGTTTAGGTCAGGCATTTTAGTTTCAGCGATTTCGCGTACTTTATCACGCTTAACAGTTGCCACTTTATTACGGTTTGGTTCACCAGAACCAGACTCGATACCAGCTACTTTCTTAAGAAGAACAGCAGCAGGAGGAGTTTTAGTAATGAAAGTGAATGAACGGTCTTCGAATACCGTAATTTCAACAGGAATGATAAGACCAGCTTGATCTGCTGTACGAGCGTTGAACTCTTTACAGAAGCCCATGATGTTAACACCCGCTTGTCCTAATGCTGGACCAACTGGTGGAGCTGGGTTAGCTTTACCTGCAGGAATTTGAAGTTTTACCATTTTAATTACCTTTTTAGCCACGAGACACACCTCCTTAAGTCCGTGATGTGGTCAATTGGACAATGATTTGCCCTCCCACTTCATCATTTTATCGATAACGATAAAATCTTTTCAAAAAACGCCTCCGTTACCGAAGACGTACTGACTTAAAAGATATTATCACTTTTTACAATTCATTTCAAGTTTCATTTTATAATTTTTCAATTTGATGGAAATCAAGCTCAACTGGTGTTTCACGACCAAACATGTCTACCAACACTCGTACTTTTTGTTTTTCCATATCGATTTCTTCAATTGCACCTGTATAATCCGCGAACGGTCCTTCGTTTACGCGTACCGTTTCATGAAGTTCAAAGTCGAAATCAACAACTTCATTATCCATTCCCATATGTTTCATAATGGTAACAACTTCCTCTTCTAATAGAGGAGATGGTTTCGAACCTGAACCAGAAGATCCAACAAACCCAGTTACACCTGGTGTGTTACGAACAACATACCAAGAATCATCAGTCATAATTAATTCAACTAACACATAACCTGGGAACACTTTTCTTTTTGTTAACTTTTCTTTTCCGTTTTTCATTTCTACTTCTACTTCTTCCGGAACAACAACACGGAAAATTTTATCTTGCATCCCCATTGATTCTACACGTTTCTCAAGGTTTGCTTTTACTTTATTTTCATAACCAGAATAAGTATGGACAACATACCAGCTTTTTTCCATTCATTTAGGACAAGCGTCCTTCCCTCCCTGACGTACATTTTTTTGCACAAATGAAAAAACCCGTTCATCGGGCTTTTACACAGTTCTTATAAATAACATTATATCATGGATAAGTGCTTCTTATTCAAGAATTAACCGAATTAAAGAAGAAATGCCCATATCAACCACTGCGAAAAAAATCGCAAAAAAGATAACTGTTGCAATAACAGTAGCTGTCGAACGGAGTAATTCATCTTTTTTAGGCCAACTTACTTTTTTCATCTCGCGACTTACATCACCGAAAAAGTTCGTTAAACGCATTTACGGGACCTCCAGTGCATTATTTCGATTATTTATTTTGTTTCCTTATGAACTGTATGCTTATTGCATGTTTTACAAAATTTCTTTATTTCAAGTCGCTCTACAGAGCTCATATCTTTCATTGTAGAGTAGTTACGATTTTTACACTCTTCACATGAGAGCACCACTTTTTTTCTCATTTGTTATACCAACCTTGTAACATTATGTCCCTAAAAATGTATCATACAATAAAAGGCAATGTCAATGACATGCCTTTTACTTAGATACAAAAAAAGGAAAGAAAGTACCTTTACATCATTTCGAATTTAAAGTTGTATTCTCTCTCATTTCCATATATCTTTCTAATTTCCGTTTTACACGTTGAAGAGCATTATCAATAGATTTCACATGTCTATTTAGTTGCTCAGATATTTCTTGATATGAACGGCCGTCTAAGTATAAAGAAAGTACTTTCCTCTCCAAATCGCTTAATAATTCAGATATTTTTAATTCTATGTCACTATATTCTTCCTGACTAATAATCATTTCTTCAGGATCTGTTACTTTTGCTTCTGAAATAACATCTAATAGCGTACGGTCAGATTCCTCATCGTAAATCGGTTTATCCAAAGAAACATACGAATTTAAAGGAATATGTTTTTGTCTTGTTGCAGTCTTAATAGCAGTAATAATTTGACGAGTAATACATAATTCAGCAAATGCTTTAAAAGAAGATAGCTTGTCCTCTTTATAATCACGAATCGCTTTAAAAAGCCCAATCATACCTTCTTGAACGATATCCTCTCGATCGGCACCTACTAAAAAATAAGATCTCGATTTTGCGCGAACAAAGTTTTTATACTTGTGTATTAAATATTCAAGAGCATCAATATTACCTTTTCGAACTAACTCAACGATTGCCTCATCCTCTAAATCGCGAAACGTAACGTTGCTAGTACTTACGAAGCCTGTTTCCACTCTGATCCCTCCGACCGCTATTTATTTAGAAATATTATACAGTAAGCGTTTAAAGAGCGTCAATGTCTCAACGCTCTCCTCGCCTTAATTTTTCTAATTTTTCTGTAACATCCTTGCTAAATATTGTTCGCATAGCTGGTTGTTTCTCTTTGGTCGCTTTCGTTTCATGACGCACCTGTTGTTCCATCGCCTGCACTTCTAACTCCAGTTCACGCGCTGACTTTCTAAGCGCCCCCTGTCCAAAGATAACCCATTGCTCCGTATAATCAGAAGTTGCAACATAGATTTGTGTATTAATATTACGAAGTTCGCTTGCCAACTGTTCGATCTTTTCATCAGCAGTTTGATTTTTTCTAGTAAAAATAACCTCAACACGCGATTGCTTCATCTTTTTCTCAATACCTTGAACTGTATAAGCATCAAACACAATCATTACTTTTGTTCCAGTGTACCCTTGATAATCTGCCATTTTATCAATTAATGCGTCCCTCGATGCTTGTAAATCTACATCCCTCAATTTCTTCAAGTCTTTCCAAGCCCCTATGATGTTGTAGCCATCAACGATTAAAATATCATTCATTTGTTACTTACCAATCTGGTGGCGTTTACGATATACCTCATACATTAACAGACTTGCAGCTACTGAAGCATTTAAGGATGTAACTTTACCGACCATGGGTAAATGAACTAGGAAATCACACTTTTGTCCAATGATACGGCTCATGCCTTTTCCTTCACTACCAATTACTAATCCAATCGGCATATTACCATCTAGATTACGATAATCAGTCTTCCCTTTAGCATCTGTACCAGCGATCCATAGACCGCGTTCCTTTAGCTCATCGATTGTACGAGATAAATTTGTCACTCGCACAACAGGAATATACTCAATCGCTCCTGTAGAGGCCTTTGCAACTGAAGCTGTCAGTCCAACAGATCGTCGCTTTGGAATAATAATACCGTGCGCTCCAGTTGCATCTGCGGTACGCATAATAGACCCCAGATTATGTGGATCTTCAATCTCATCTAAAATTAAAAAGAATGGCTCTTCATTACGTTTAGCAGCAACTTTGAATAAATCTTCTAATTCCGCATATTGATATGCTGCTACTTGAGCAATTACTCCTTGATGATTTCCTTCAACAAGTTGGTCTAATTTTTTCTTTGGGGCATATTGCAGAAGAATTTTATTCTCTTTTGCTAATGCTACGACAATTTGAATTTGTCCTTTAGCAGCACCTTCTGCCACCCAAATCTTATTAATATCTCGTCCCGATCGCAATGCTTCAATAACGGGATTACGTCCAATAATGTATTCGCTACTCATGACAATTTGCCTCCTTCCGTTCCTTCTAACACATGAATCGCCTTATTTACAATTTCCTCTAATCTTTCACGATTGTGTAGTAAATAATGATAACCAATCACCGCTTCAAAAGCTGTGCTATGACGATATGTTTGTACGTCTGTATTTTTCGGAACAGTACCTGAATTTGCATTACGCCCTCTTCTTAATACTGCTTCTTCTTCCTCAGTTAAAAAATTCGTTTCTAATAAATGATAAACTACTTTCGCTTGCGCTTTTGCAGAAACAAAGCTCGTCCCTAATCGATGTAGCTGGTTGGGACGAACTGTTCCTTTTTGAAGGAGGTGATGGCGGATATATTGTTCATACACCGCATCACCCATGTAGGCTAACGCCAAACTGTTTAATTGCTTTGCATCAATCATACTTATCCTCTTTTCCATCTTGTACCTTGAGCGGTATCTTCTAAAATAATATTGCGTTCTTTTAAGTCATCACGGATTTTATCAGCTAATGCAAAATCACGATTTTTACGAGCTTCAATACGCTTTTGAATGAGCGCTTCAATTTCTTTATCAAGTAATTCTTCTTTCGTAAACACTAATCCTAAAATACGAAACAACATTTCAAGTTGGTTGATATACGCTTCAATAACAACTTTTGACGTATGCTCTTCTAATAAATATTGATTTGCATGGTTTGCTAAGTTATACAACTCTGTTATTGCATTTGCTGTATTAAAGTCATCATCCATTGCCGCCTCAAATGCAGATTGGAATTCCTTCATTTCAGCTAACCATTTCTCATTATGATCTGTTAAATCCGTACTGCTTTCTATACGATGCTTTAAGTTTCGATAAGTCGTTTTAATTCTTTCTAATCCATTATTTGT
Organism: Bacillus cytotoxicus NVH 391-98; assembly: GCF_000017425.1. Taxonomy (GTDB): domain Bacteria; phylum Bacillota; class Bacilli; order Bacillales; family Bacillaceae_G; genus Bacillus_A; species Bacillus_A cytotoxicus. The sequence goes on along the minus strand of NC_009674.1, from coordinate 107,116 downwards.
ACTTTGTAATAGCTCTTCACTAAAGTTAATTGGATGACGATAATGTACAGATAGCATAAAGAATCGAATTAATTGCGGATCATATTGCTTAATAATATCGTGAACAAGAATAAAATTCCCTAATGATTTAGACATTTTCTCATTGTTAATATTAATATAACCATTATGCATCCAGTAGCGTGCAAATGGTTTTCCAGTTAAAGCTTCTGATTGCGCAATTTCATTTTCATGATGCGGGAATGATAAATCTTGCCCACCAGCATGAATATCAATTGAATCTCCTAAATATTTTCTTGCCATTGCAGAGCATTCAATATGCCAACCCGGGCGTCCTTTTCCCCAAGGGCTTTCCCAGAAGATTTCTCCTTCTTTCGCTGCCTTCCATAAAGCAAAATCGAGTGGGTCTTGTTTCTTTTCCCCCACTTCAATACGTGCGCCATGACGTAAATCTTCAATTGCTTGATGCGATAACTTACCGTATCCTTCAAACTCTTTTGTTCTGTAATATACATCGCCCTCAGATTCATATGCATACCCTTTATTCACAAGCTCTTGAATAAACTCAATAATGATATCCATATTTTCTGTTACTCGTGGATGAACCGTTGCATGTTTGCAACCAAGTGCCGTTACATCCTCGAAGTACGCTTCGATAAAACGCTCTGCAATTGTTGGGACATCTTCTCCAAGTTCATTTGCAGCCTTAATTAATTTATCATCGACATCAGTAAAGTTGGAAACATATTGGACATCATATCCTTTATGTTCTAAGTAACGACGCACTGTATCAAATACCATAGGCGGTCTTGCGTTCCCAATATGAATATAGTTGTATACTGTAGGTCCGCATACATACATCTTTACTTTCTTTTCTTCTAAAGGAATAAATTCTTCCTTCTGACGTGTTAATGTATTATAAATGTGAATAGTCATTGTTATCCTTCCTTTCTACTTTCAATGCAAGCTGCTTCTTTAATGCTTCTATCTCTGCTTCCATTACTTTTAATTTATCAAAAATTGGATCTGGTAAGTCTGAATGATTTAGCTCCTGCCCAATCTTCACTCCATTTTGAATAACGACGCGTCCCGGTATACCTACAACTGTAGAATGTGCAGGAACTTCTTTTAATACGACAGACCCTGCTCCAATTTTAGAGTTTTCCCCAATCGTAATAGATCCAAGTACTTTTGCCCCTGTTGAAATGAGTACATTGTCCTTGATAGTTGGATGCCTTTTTCCTTTTTCCTTTCCAGTACCCCCAAGTGTAACACCTTGATAAATCGTTACATTATCTCCAATTTCACATGTTTCCCCAATTACTACACCCATACCATGATCAATAAAAAAACGGCGACCAATTGTTGCTCCTGGGTGAATTTCAATACCAGTAAAAAAACGACTAACTTGTGAAATGAGGCGTGCAATAAAGAAAAACTTTTTTTTATAAAAAGCATGTGCAATTCGATGTGCCCAAACTGCATGCAATCCAGAATAAGTTAAAATGACTTCGAAATAACTTCTTGCCGCTGGATCCTGTTCAAAAACGACTTCAATATCTTCTCGAAGCCTCTTAAACATCAATGTCCCCTCCCCTTTACAGGTTACTTTTTTTAATGAATGATTTTTTCTCCTTTAGCCCCTCTTTACTCAAACGTATAAATTGGAAATATATACAACCCAGCCCTTTACTACTCAGTGTCTTAGGAACAGCTACCGTTCCTTCGTTTTTAAAGTAAGGTAAGCCTCTTAAGCCATAAATGATGGAATAAAAAAGGCGTCTCTGTCATATTGACAGAGACGCCTTTTTAGCGCGGTTCCACTCTGTTTAGGCCAAAAAAGCCTCAAACTCATTCTTAATAACGGCTGATACCGCTTCTGCTTACTTTTCGTCTTTCGGGCGTTTTCCGAAATCATTCGTTGTTGGGCAGAAGACTCAAAGGTGCATTTCAAAAAACCGCTTATAAACCACTTCCAGCCAAAGATGGTTCTCTCTGTAAAAAGCCTGTTTTTCTACTTCTCCTTCTCGTCGCTTTTCCTTATTCACTTTTGAGTATTCTTATTATATTTCGAAATTCGTTAAATGTTAACCAATTACTTTTTGAATACGTTTTAAGACTTTCTCTTTTCCAAGAAGCGCAATCGCATTTGGAAGCTCTGGACCATGTGTTTGCCCAGTTGTTGCAACACGAATTGGCATAAATAAGTTTTTACCCTTATGTCCTGTTTCCTTTTGAACAGCTTTAATTGCTTTCTTAATTGTAGCTGGTTCTACTTCCTCTAGAGCCTCTAATTCTACTGCAAACGCACGAAGCACTTCAGGTACTTGTTCTCCTTTTAATACTTCTTTTCCTTCTTCTTCAAAGTCTACATGATCTTTGAAGAACATTTCAGAAAGCTCCACAATTTCAGCCCCATAGCTCATTTGTTCATGATATAAAGCAATTACGTCCCGAACCCAAGCTGCTTCTTGCTCACTTAAATCTTCACTTACACGACCAGCTTTCACTAAATGCGGTAAGCTTAATGCAACAACAGTATCTAAATCTTGTTTTTTCATATATTGGTTATTCATCCATTTTAATTTTTGGGAATCGAATAACGCAGGTGATTTTGATAAACGAGCTGCATCAAACATCTTAATAAACTCATCTTTTGAGAAGATTTCCTCTTCTCCTACTGGTGACCAACCTAGTAATGCAATGAAGTTAAAAATTGCTTCTGGAAGATATCCAAGTGCTTCATATTGTTCAATAAATTGAATAATAGATTCATCTCGTTTACTTAATTTTTTACGACTTTCATTTACGATGAGTGTCATATGACCAAACTGAGGAGTATCCCAGCCAAATGCTTCATAAATCATCATTTGTTTTGGCGTATTCGAAATATGATCATCTCCACGAAGAACATGTGTAATTTCCATTAAATGATCATCTACCGCTACCGCAAAGTTATATGTTGGAATACCATCTTTTTTCACGATAACAAAGTCACCGAAGTCGTTAGAATGGAATGTCACATCACCTTTTACAATATCATTAAATTTGTACTCACGGTTATCTGGTACACGGAAGCGAATACTTGGAACACGGCCTTCCGCCTCAAATTGCGCAATTTGTTCCTCTGTTAAATTGCGGTGATTACCTGCGTAACGAGGTGTCTCACCACGAGCGATTTGCCCTTCACGTTCTGCTTCTAATTCTTCCTCAGTCATATAGCATTTATAAGCTAAACCACGCTCTAGTAAATCTTCATATAACTCTTTATAAATATCTAAACGCTCTGTTTGACGATATGGTCCATATTTACCACCAACGTCAACACCTTCATCCCAGTCCATACCGAGCCATTTCAAGTATTTTAATTGGCTTTCTTCACCGCCAGCAACGTTACGTTTCACATCAGTATCTTCAATGCGAATAATAAACTTACCATCTTGATGACGAGCAAATAAATAATTAAATAATGCCGTACGCGCATTTCCGATATGTAAGTGTCCTGTTGGACTTGGCGCATAGCGCACTCTCACTTGCTTTTCCATAATTGGTACACCTTCCATTCTTAATGTCAACACATTCTATAATTGTACACCAAAAAAATCTGATTATCCATCTTGCAAACAAAAAACCATTATTTTTTCTGTAATAATACAACCGCTTGAGAAGCAATTCCTTCTTCTCTACCTGTAAATCCCAACTTTTCTGTCGTTGTCGCTTTTACATTAATATTATCAATCGATGTTTCTAAAAGCTCACTAATACGTTTCCGCATGCTTTCAATATGTGGCGCCATCTTTGGTTTCTGAGCAATAATTGTACAATCTAAATTCCCTAATTCATATCCTTGTTCACGTACAAACTCCCAAACCTTTTGTAATAACACTGCCGAATCCGCATCTTTAAAAGCCGGGTCTGTGTCTGGAAAATGTTTTCCGATATCTCCAGCAGCAATCGCTCCTAAACAAGCATCCGCAATTGTATGTAAAAGCACATCTGCATCTGAATGACCTAATAAACCTTTCTCATATGGAATCGTAATCCCTCCGATAATTAACGGTCTTCCTTCTGCAAATTCATGCACATCAAAACCTTGTCCAATTCGAAACATTCTATACATCCTCCTCAAGCTAAACTACTAAATTTTATGATTCTATCTTATATCGCTATGTGTATAAAGAAAAGCCCGGTACGAACCGAGCTTTTCAACCATACTACCGCTATCTTCTCTGAACGTGCAAAAAGCTTTCAGCAATTAATAAATCTTCTGGTGTTGTCACCTTAATATTATAATAGCTACCTTCTACTACGCCGACTTCCTTTCCGATACGCTCTACGAGACTTGCATCATCCGTACCAAGAAAACCACTTTGCTTCGCGCTTTGATGAGCCTCTAATAAAAGTGCAACAGAAAAGCCTTGCGGTGTTTGAACCGCTCTAAGTTGAGAACGTTCAACTGTCTCAAAAACTGCATCATTTACTACTTTCTTTATCGTATCCTTCACTGGTACAGCGCAAATGGAAGCACCCTTCTCTTTTGCCACAATTAATACTTCATGAATCATCTTATTCGTTACAAAAGGGCGGGCACCATCATGAACAAGAACATATTCAGTTTCTTTCACATACTGAAGTGCATGATACACACTATCTTGTCTTTCGGCTCCACCTTGAATAAACTGCACATTCTTTCGAATACCGTACTTTTGTATTAATGCCTCAAAATCAGAACGCTCTTGTTCGTTAATTGCCATAATAATTTTTTCACATGCTTCGTCTTTCTCAAAAGCACGTAATGTATGAACGATAATAGGCACCTCATTAATAAGCAAAAACAATTTGTTTTTACCAGCGCCCATTCGTTTCCCTTGACCTGCTGCTGGAATAATTAATGTATACATATTACGAATCCTCTGCTTATAATGCTTTTTCTAATAATTTACGCTTTGCAAAAATCATACGACCAGCCGATGTTTGCAGTACACTTGTAACAAGTACTTCTAATTGGGAGCCAACGTACTCCTTGCCGTCTTCTACTACAATCATGGTGCCATCATCTAAATATGCAACACCTTGATTTTGCTCTTTTCCATCTTTCACAACATAAACATTTAACTCTTCTCCAGGGAGAACAACCGGTTTAATTGCATTTGCTAAATCATTAATATTTAAAACCGTTACCCCCTGTAATTCAGAAACCTTATTTAAATTGAAGTCATTCGTTACAACCGTTCCACCAGTTAACTTCGCCAATTTCACAAGTTTGCTATCTACCTCTTGAATATCTTCAAAATCACCCTCGTAAATCTCTACTGGAATCGGCATTTCTTTTTGAATACGATTTAAAATATCTAGCCCTCTGCGGCCTCGATTACGCTTTAATGCGTCAGAAGAATCAGCAATATGTTGTAACTCTTCTAATACAAACTGTGGGATTACAATTGTTCCCTCTAAAAATTTTGTTTGACAAATATCCGCAATACGTCCATCAATAATTACACTCGTATCAAGAATTTTCCAGTTCAGAGAAGATTCCTCTCCCCCTACTTCGTTCTCTTCATTTTCGCTATTCGTATTTTTCTTCTTACCGCTACGCTGTGGCAATGTAAATAACCCTAGCAACTCATTTCGTTTTTTGAACCCTACCTGGAAGCCTAAATAACCAAGTAAAAGAGTAAAGAAAACCTGTAACACGGTACTGATGACTTGAATTGTAATTTCACGAATTGGGATTAAAATTAAATATGCAACGATAAGACCAGAGATTAAACCTAGCGTACCAAATAAAACATCTGTCACAGGCGCCTTTACAAGCGCTTCTTCAATATGTTTAATAAGCTGAACAATATAATCTACAAGCCAAAATGTTGTTAAAAATAAAATGATTGCACCAATAATTGCACGAACATATGAACCTTCAAGTAAAGGAACTGCACCAATCTCTAACACATTCATTACTTTTGGGATTAAAAAAATCCCTAAAGCTCCCCCGATTACTAAAAAGAAGAGCTGTACGATCCGTTTCAACATTCAACCACCTCCTACTCATTATTAACCATTGTTTTGTGAATCAAAACGCCGAATGTAAAAGCGGACGTGCTTTTTTCATAAATCGTTTTATTTACCAATATATCATATCATATATTAAAAATGTTCTCGCCTTGTTATATTGTATATTCAATGTAATATTCTTAGTTGTGTCTACTCATATAAAGATGTTCTTGGATTCGTTTTAAACCTTCTCGTATTTTTTTCGCTCGAACTTCCCCAATTCCTTCCACATCATCGAGTTCATCAATCGATGCTCGACAGACACCTTGCAATGTTTTAAAACGATTGATCAAATTTTCAATAATGAGAGGTGGCACTCTCGATATTTTACTTGTAATGCGATATCCCCTTGGTGTGACACTTTCCTCCAAGCTTGTTTGTCCTGGGTAACCGAGCAATTTGACTAAGTCACTATCTTCTAAAAGCTGTGCATTTGCAAGATCTTGTAGTTTTTTCAATATTTGATAATGATCTTGCGTTTTTTCTTGATAGTAATCTTTTATTAATAAAGCGGCCTCCGCCTCTAAATCCGCCAGTAACTCCGTTAATTGTAAACGAATGAGCCTGCCTTCTGTTCCTAATTCATGAATATAGCTCAAAATCTCATTCTTAATACGAAGTACCATCTCAACACTATGTAAAACGTGAACTACCTCAGATAACGTAACAACCTCTTCAAATTCTAGAATACCCAAATTCGTAATACCGTCATTCCAGACTGCTTTATATTTTTCTAAAGTTTGAATCGCTTGATTCGCCTTAGTTAAAATAACACCTATATCTTTTAATGTATAACGTAAATTCCCTTGATATAACGTAATTACATTACGTCTTTGTGAAATCGCTATAACAAGACTACCTGTTTGTTTTGCTACACGCTCCGCCGTACGGTGACGCATTCCTGTTTCAATAGAGTCAATAGCTGATTCAGGAACTAATTGAGCATTTGCAATTAAGATTTTGCTTCCTGTTTCATTTAAAATGAGTGCACCGTCCATTTTTGCTAATTCGTATAAACTAGCAGGAGAAAATCCACAATTAATATGGAACCCTCCATCCACAATACTTTTTATTTGTTCATTGTACCCAAGAACAATTAATCCACCAGTCTGTGCACGAAGTACATTATCTATCCCTTCACGTAGCGGTGTACCTGGTGCAACAAGCTGTAAAATATTAAGCATACTTTTCACACGTTGCTTGTTTTCTTCCATAGCCTAGCCTCCTAATGTCAATCGCAGCGCCTCGCCTAAATTGGAAACACCAACCACTTCAATCCCCTCAGGAATTGTCCATCCACCTAAATTTTTCCGCGGGATAATTGCACGTTGAAATCCTAATTTAGCAGCTTCTTGTACACGTTGTTCAATTCTTGATACTCTTCTTATTTCTCCAGTTAATCCTACTTCTCCTATTACCGCATCAGTCGGTGCCGTAGATTTATCTCGAAAACTTGAAGCAATGCTTATTGCAACCGCTAAGTCAATCGCTGGTTCATCTAACTTCAAACCTCCAGCCACTTTCAAATACGCATCTTGATTTTGCAACAATAATCCGGCTCTCTTTTCCAACACTGCCATAATAAGAGATACACGATTATGATCAATTCCTGTGGCCATTCTTCGAGGATTTCCAAAACTAGTAGGAGAGATTAATGCTTGTATTTCTACTAAAACAGGTCTTGTTCCTTCCATTGAGGCAACAACTGTAGACCCTGCAACTCCGACCGGTCTTTCTTCTAGGAAAATTTCAGAAGGATTCAATACTTCTGCAAGACCCAGCTCTTTCATTTCAAAAATACCCATTTCATTTGTAGAACCAAATCGGTTTTTTACTGCTCGCAAAATACGATATGTATGATGACGATCTCCTTCAAAATAAAGAACCGCATCTACCATATGTTCTAGCATACGTGGCCCTGCAATCGCACCTTCTTTTGTCACATGCCCAACAATAAAAATGGGGATTCCTTTCGTTTTCGCAAGTTTCATCAGTTCCGCCGTACATTCACGTACTTGTGCCACACTTCCAGGTGCTGAAGTAACTTCCGGTAGATAAATGGTTTGAATAGAATCAATTACAACAAAAGAGGGATTCATTTCTTCAATATGAGTTGCAATGCGCTGTAAATCTGTTTCTGAAACAACGAACAGATTCCGGCCATTTACATGTAAACGATCTGCACGAAGCTTGATTTGTTTTGCGGATTCTTCTCCTGATATATACAGAACATCATAAGCAGAATTTGCTAATTGTGATGATATTTGCAACAGTAAAGTCGATTTCCCAATTCCAGGATCTCCTCCGATAAGAACAAGGGAACCATCAACAATACCTCCACCTAATACACGATTAAATTCTTGAAATTGTGTCTCAATACGCGCTTCTGATTTTGTTTCTACTTCTATAAGCCTTCTTGGTTTTGTTACCTCTGTTTGAATCGCATTTGCATAATTAAGGCGTCTAGATGATACAACTTGTTCTATCTCTTCAACAAGTGTATTCCATTGTCCACAACCAGGGCATCTTCCCATATATTTCGGTGATTGATAACCGCATTCTTGACATATGAATTTCGTTTTCTTCTTAGCCATATTCTTCTATACTTCACTTCACTTTCATAAACATATAGCTCGTATAAGAAAGAGGGCTATCGAATAGCCCCCCTTGTTTTTCTATACTTATTTTACCTTTTCTGCACTGCGAATGACAAATGATTCTCTCTCTTTATCAAAGATAACTTTTTGTCCTTTCTCAATGACTCCTTTTAGAAGTTCTTCTGATAATCGATCTTCCACATGTTTCTGAATTGCTCTGCGAAGTGGACGAGCACCATACTCGCGATCGAACCCTTTATCAGCAATCGCTTCAATTGCAGCGTCCGTTAACTCTAAATAAATCTCTTGTTCTTCTAATCGTTTTACTAGTTGATTTACCATTAGTGTCACAATTTCTTGAATATGTTTTTTCTCAAGCATATGGAACACAATGATTTCATCGATACGGTTCAAGAATTCTGGACGGAATGCTTTTTTCAATTCGTCCATTACTTTTCCTTTCATATCTGCATAGTCACGGCTCTCATCTTGCACGTTAAATCCAAGATGTTTATTGCGTTTTAATGCCTCAGCACCAACGTTAGAAGTCATAATCACAATTGTATTACGGAAATCAACTGTGCGACCTTTAGAGTCTGTCAAACGGCCGTCTTCTAATACTTGTAATAAAATATTAAATACATCTGGATGTGCTTTTTCTACTTCATCTAATAGAACAACAGAATACGGTTTACGACGAACCTTCTCTGTTAATTGACCGCCCTCTTCATATCCTACATATCCTGGAGGAGAACCAACTAAACGAGATGTAGAATGTTTCTCCATATATTCCGACATGTCGATGCGGATCATAGCATCCTCATCACCGAACATAGATTCCGCTAATGCTCGTGCTAATTCTGTTTTCCCAACACCAGTTGGTCCTAAGAAAATAAAGGAACCAATTGGACGTTTTGGATCTTTTAAGCCAGCTCTTGCACGACGTACCGCCTTCGCTACAGCTACAACAGCTTCATCTTGACCGATTACACGATCATGTAAAATGGATTCTAAGTTTAACAATTTATCCGTTTCTGTTTGCGCAAGCTTAGAAACTGGAATACGCGTCCATGTAGAAACAACGTTTGCAATATCCTCTACTGTCACTTCAGAGTTTTCTTTTCCTTGCTGTTCTTTCCACTGACGTTTTGTATCCTCTAATTTTTCACGTAAACGTTGCTCCATATCTCGTAATGAAGCAGCTTTTTCGAATTCTTGACTCTGCACAGCTGCATCTTTTTCTTTACGAATTTCCTCAAGTTTCACTTCTAATTCTTTTAAGTTTGGTGGCGTTGTATAAGAACGTAAACGTACTTTAGAAGCCGCCTCATCAATTAAATCGATTGCTTTATCCGGTAAGAAGCGATCTGTAATATAGCGATCTGAAAGCTTTACCGCTACCTCGATTGCATCATCTGTAATAGATACACGGTGATGCGCTTCATATCGATCACGCAACCCTTTCAAAATTTGAATAGATTCTTCCAAGCTTGGTTCATCCACTTGAATTGGTTGGAAGCGTCGCTCTAACGCTGCGTCTTTTTCAATATATTTTCGATACTCATCTAAAGTTGTCGCACCAATACATTGTAGTTCGCCACGCGCTAGCGAAGGTTTTAAAATATTCGATGCATCAATTGCCCCTTCTGCACCGCCTGCACCAATTAATGTATGAAGTTCGTCAATAAATAAAATAATGTTACCTGCCTGACGAATCTCATCCATTACTTTTTTTAAACGATCCTCAAACTCACCACGATATTTTGTACCAGCTACAACTGTTCCCATATCTAATGTCATAACACGTTTATCTCGTAATGTTTCCGGAACTTCGTTATTTACAATTTGTTGCGCTAAACCTTCTGCGATTGCAGTCTTACCTACACCTGGCTCCCCAATTAGCACCGGGTTATTTTTTGTTCTACGGCTTAACACCTCAATAACCCGTTGAATTTCCTTACTGCGCCCAATAACAGGATCTAATCTACTTTCACGTGCAATTACTGTTAAATCACGTGCTAAGCTATCCAAAGTTGGTGTATTGGCATTTGTCGATGAAGCACCTTGATGACCTGAAGCTGCTTCATTGCTTCCAAGAAGTTGTAACACTTGTTGTCTCGCCTTATTTAAACTTACACCTAAGTTATTTAAAACACGCGCTGCAACGCCTTCTCCTTCACGAATTAATCCTAGTAAGATATGCTCCGTTCCAACATAAGAATGACCTAATTTACGTGCTTCATCCATGGATAATTCAATGACCTTTTTCGCACGAGGAGTATAATGAACAGTCTGAGATACTTCTGTACCACGACCAATTAATGCCTCTACTTCTTTTTGTATCTTCTCTGGACTTAAGCCAAGAGCAATTAATGCTTTCGCTGCAATACCTTCACCTTCACGTACTAGCCCAAGTAAAATATGCTCTGTTCCAATATTATTATGACCAATACGGATTGCTTCCTCTTGAGATAAAGCTAATACTTTCTGCGCTCGTTCTGTAAATCTTCCAAACATCATAGAAATCGCCTCCTACTATGCTTCATTTTCTTCAATGCGTAATCTTTCACGGATTAAAGCTGCCCTTCGATAATCTCTTTCTTCTGGTCCCAGTTGTCCACCTGCATATTGCTGGAGAATACCTGGTTGGGTAAGCACCATTAGCTCCGTCAAAATATTTCTTGATACATCTTTTATATAACCTAAATCAATGCCAAGTCTTACATCAGATAAACAAGTAGCAGCTTCTGCAGATTGGATTAAGCGACTATGAGCGAGTATACCGTAAGAACGATACACTTTATCCTCAAGCTCAATACTTGAATTTTTCACAATTAATTCTCGCGCTGCCTTTTCCTGTTGAATTAATTGATGAATCACACTTGTTAAATCTGCAATAATATCTTCCTCAGATTTCCCTAGCGTCATCTGATTGGAAACTTGAAATATATTCCCTAAGGCTTCGCTACCTTCCCCATATATTCCTCTTACAACTAAACCTAATTGCTGAATTGCCTGTATAATACGATTGATTCGTTTTGTTAAAACAAGTGCAGGTAAATGGATCATGACTGAAGCCCTTAATCCAGTTCCTACATTTGTAGGGCAACTTGTAACATAACCAAGTTCTTCATCAAATGCATATTCAACCACTTCTTCAAATACATTATCTATTTTGTTTGCACTTTGAAGCGCCTCGGATAATTGCAATCCTGGGAATAAGCATTGAATGCGCACATGATCTTCTTCATTTAGCATGACACTTATATGCTCACTCTCAGATAATATACAAGCTCCAAATTCTGTCTCGGCAAGATTTGGACTAATTAAATGCTTTTCTACTAAGACCCTCCGCTGAAGGGGAGTTAATTCGTTCATTTTTAATAACTCAAAGCTGCCAAAATCTCTCATCGTTTTATTCACTAACTTTTGCTGAAATAACTCTGTAATCTGATTAGCTTCTTCAGCTGTTTGCATAATTGGAAAATGATAATTTTTTAAATTACGAGCTAAACGAATACGAGTGCTTAAAACGATGTCAGAATCTGGTCCATCTCCCTTCATCCAAGGGCTTATTGCTTCATTCATAATACGATCGAGTGACATAGAACTACTCCCCCTCTCTATGTTCACTTATTTGTTTTTCGAGATTTCGAATTTGATCACGAATTTGTGCGGCCTGTTCAAACTCTTCTCTTTGTACATGCTGCTTTAAAGTTAGTTTTAGTTCATCTAATTCTTTTTTCAAGTGGATATTTCCTCCTATACGCTTTGGAACTTTCCCACTATGATTTGTATGGCCACCATGCAATCGTTTTAACATAGGTTTTATTTGATCTTTAAATGTCTCATAACAAGAAGAACATCCAAGACGTCCAACTTTTGCAAATTGCTCATATGTCATTTTACACTCTGGACATCTCAATACTTTTGTACTTGAAAAAGTATTTTCCTTTTGTCCAAATGTTGCTGGCCCACCATTCAATAACCCTGCTAACAAGTCTTGAAAGGAAAAACTGGGTTGTGATGATTGAAAGAAAGACGTATAGCCACTTTGTCCTGCACATTGCTCACAAAGATGAACTTCCGTCTTTTCCCCATTTACTACTTTTGTATAATGCAAGGTTGCTGGTCTCATATTACAGTTTTGACAAGTCATCTTTATCCCCACCTTTACAACAGGAAAAACCAAAGCCCATAATACTATTTATATTATGGGATTCCTTTTTCACTTAGTCGATTCTGGCAAATTATATGTTGTTTATAAAACCGAACTATCTTACTTCCAAAAACATTTCCTAACAAAAGTCATATTTATTTATATTTCAGTGTCTTTAACATTGCGCATAATATCCGTGCTCGAAGTTGATCTCGAGACGGTGCGTCCATTAATAATACAGAGCGATCCAATACACTTAACATCAATTTTGCTTCTCTTTTTGTTATAATACCTTCTTCTATTAAGCGTATAATCATACCTTCTGCATTACTTTGTGCAATACTATGCTCAATCATATGAAGCATTTGATCGATAATGTCTATATCATCATGCAGTTTGACTTTGATAATACGAATGTAACCGCCACCGCCCCTTTTGCTTTCCACTATAAATCCTCTTTCCAATGTGAAGCGGGTATTAATGACATAATTGATTTGAGATGGAACACAATCAAAGCGATCTGCGATCTCACTTCTCTTAATTTCAATTACATTGTTATTGCTTAAGTCAATAACTTGCTTTAGATATTGCTCAATGATATCAGATATATTTCTCATTTATCCGCCACCTTTATTGACTTTGACTATCTTTGACTTTAATTATATACGTATTAAAAAAATTTGCAACTCTTTTGCTCTTTTACTATCTTATCCATAATCTTCATTGCTTAATCATGTTTGAAACGTTTATAAAAACAAAAAAACACGAATCGATTGATTCGTGTTTAAATTGCTTGGCGACGTCCTACTCTCACAGGGGCAAGGCCCCAACTACCATCGGCGCTAGAGAGCTTAACTTCCGTGTTCGGTATGGGAACGGGTGTGACCTCTCTGCCATCATCACCAAACTATTGAAGGGATATTCCTTCAAAACTAGATAACATTTGCTTCATATTGAATCCAGCTCCAGCGACTCTGAACAAGTCGCTTCCGCTTTTTTATTGGTTAAGTCCTCGATCTATTAGTATTCGTCAGCTCCACGTGTCACCACGCTTCCACCTCGAACCTATCAACCTGATCATCTTTCAGGGATCTTACTAGCTTACGCTATGGGAAATCTCATCTTGAGGGGGGCTTCATGCTTAGATGCTTTCAGCACTTATCCCTTCCGCACATAGCTACCCAGCGATGCCCTTGGCAGAACAACTGGTACACCAGCGGTGCGTCCATCCCGGTCCTCTCGTACTAAGGACAGCTCCTCTCAAATTTCCTACGCCCACGACGGATAGGGACCGAACTGTCTCACGACGTTCTGAACCCAGCTCGCGTACCGCTTTAATGGGCGAACAGCCCAACCCTTGGGACCGACTACAGCCCCAGGATGCGATGAGCCGACATCGAGGTGCCAAACCTCCCCGTCGATGTGGACTCTTGGGGGAGATAAGCCTGTTATCCCCGGGGTAGCTTTTATCCGTTGAGCGATGGCCCTTCCATGCGGAACCACCGGATCACTAAGCCCGACTTTCGTCCCTGCTCGACTTGTAGGTCTCGCAGTCAAGCTCCCTTATGCCTTTGCACTCTACGAATGATTTCCAACCATTCTGAGGGAACCTTTGGGCGCCTCCGTTACACTTTAGGAGGCGACCGCCCCAGTCAAACTGCCCACCTGACACTGTCTCCCGGGTCGATAAGACCCGTAGGTTAGAATTTCAATACAGCCAGGGCGGTATCCCACCAGCGCCTCCACCGAAGCTAGCGCTCCGGCTTCAAAGGCTCCCGCCTATCCTGTACAAGCTGTACCAAAATTCAATATCAGGCTACAGTAAAGCTCCACGGGGTCTTTCCGTCCTGTCGCGGGTAACCTGCATCTTCACAGGTACTATAATTTCACCGAGTCTCTGGTTGAGACAGTGCCCAAATCGTTACACCTTTCGTGCGGGTCGGAACTTACCCGACAAGGAATTTCGCTACCTTAGGACCGTTATAGTTACGGCCGCCGTTTACTGGGGCTTCAGTTCAGAGCTTCGCTTACGCTAACCCCTCTCCTTAACCTTCCAGCACCGGGCAGGTGTCAGCCCCTATACTTCGCCTTACGGCTTCGCAGAGACCTGTGTTTTTGCTAAACAGTCGCTTGGGCCTATTCACTGCGGCTTTCCGTTAAGAAAGCACCCCTTCTCCCGAAGTTACGGGGTCATTTTGCCGAGTTCCTTAACCAGAGTTCTCTCGCTCACCTTAGGATTCTCTCCTCGCCTACCTGTGTCGGTTTGCGGTACAGGCACCTTTTATCTCGCTAGAAGCTTTTCTTGGCAGCGGGGAATCAAAGACTTCGCTCCATAAGGAGCTTCCCCATCACAGCTCAGCCTTTGCGGTAAGCGGATTTGCCTACTTACCAGCCTAACTGCTTGGACGTGCACAACCAATCGCACGCTTCTTCTATCCTTCTGCGTCCCTCCATTGCTCAAACGATAAAGAGGTGGTACAGGAATATCAACCTGTTGTCCATCGCCTACGCCTGTCGGCCTCGGCTTAGGTCCTGACTAACCCTGAGCGGACGAGCCTTCCTCAGGAAACCTTAGGCATTCGGTGGACGGGATTCTCACCCGTCTTTCGCTACTCATACCGGCATTCTCACTTCTAAGCACTCCACCAGTCCTTCCGGTCTGACTTCACTGTCCTTAGAACGCTCCCCTACCACTGATACCAAAGGTATCAATCCGCAGCTTCGGTGGTGTATTTAGCCCCGGTACATTTTCGGCGCAGAGTCACTCGACTAGTGAGCTATTACGCACTCTTTAAATGGTGGCTGCTTCTAAGCCAACATCCTAGTTGTCTAAGCAACTCCACATCCTTTTCCACTTAATACACACTTTGGGACCTTAGCTGGCGGTCTGGGCTGTTTCCCTTTTGACTACGGATCTTATCACTCGCAGTCTGACTCCCAAGGATAAGTCATTGGCATTCGGAGTTTGACTGAATTCGGTAATCCGATGAGGACCCCTAGTCCAATCAGTGCTCTACCTCCAAGACTCTTACACTTGAGGCTAGCCCTAAAGCTATTTCGGGGAGAACCAGCTATCTCCAGGTTCGATTGGAATTTCTCCGCTACCCACACCTCATCCCCGCACTTTTCAACGTGCGTGGGTTCGGGCCTCCATTCAGTGTTACCTGAACTTCACCCTGGACATGGGTAGATCACCTGGTTTCGGGTCTACGACCACGTACTAAACGCCCTATTCAGACTCGCTTTCGCTACGGCTCCGCCTCTTCAGCTTAACCTCGCACGGGATCGTAACTCGCCGGTTCATTCTACAAAAGGCACGCCATCACCCGTTAACGGGCTCTGACTATTTGTAGGCACACGGTTTCAGGATCTCTTTCACTCCCCTCCCGGGGTGCTTTTCACCTTTCCCTCACGGTACTGGTTCACTATCGATCACTAGGGAGTATTTAGCCTTGGGAGATGGTCCTCCCAGATTCCGACGGAATTTCACGTGTTCCGCCGTACTCAGGATCCATTCAAGAGGGAACGAAGTTTCAACTACAGGGTTGTTACCTTCTATGACGAGCCTTTCCAGACTGCTTCGTCTACCTCGTTCCTTTGTAACTCCGTATAGAATGTCCTACAACCCCAAGAGGCAAGCCTCTTGGTTTGGGCTATGTTCCGTTTCGCTCGCCGCTACTCAGGAAATCGCATTTGCTTTCTCTTCCTCCAGGTACTTAGATGTTTCAGTTCCCTGGGTCTGTCCTCCTTACCCTATGTATTCAGATAAGGATACCATACCATTACGTATGGTGGGTTTCCCCATTCGGAAATCTCCGGATCAAAGCTTACTTACAGCTCCCCGAAGCATATCGGTGTTAGTCCCGTCCTTCATCGACTCCTAGTGTCAAGGCATCCACCGTGCGCCCTTTCTAACTTAACCAAACTAAAATTAAAAATATGAGCTACACTGTTATCTAGTTTTCAAAGAACATGCCTACTGCGCTGCATCTGCTTCTCTGCTGACATGCGGTGAGGAATCCATCATCGTGGAATTCACTTTCAGACGCAAACGCAAGAAAAACAAACTGCTTACGCTGTATAAACTTGAGAGAAAGTTCTCTCAAAACTGAACAAAACGAAACACGGAAACTTATATTGATGAACAACGTTCATCCATTCTCCATAGAAAGGAGGTGATCCAGCCGCACCTTCCGATACGGCTACCTTGTTACGACTTCACCCCAATCATCTGTCCCACCTTAGGCGGCTGGCTCCAAAAGGTTACCCCACCGACTTCGGGTGTTACAAACTCTCGTGGTGTGACGGGCGGTGTGTACAAGGCCCGGGAACGTATTCACCGCGGCATGCTGATCCGCGATTACTAGCGATTCCAGCTTCATGTAGGCGAGTTGCAGCCTACAATCCGAACTGAGAACGGTTTTATGAGATTAGCTCCACCTCGCGGTCTCGCGACTCTTTGTACCGTCCATTGTAGCACGTGTGTAGCCCAGGTCATAAGGGGCATGATGATTTGACGTCATCCCCACCTTCCTCCGGTTTGTCACCGGCAGTCACCTTAGAGTGCCCAACTGAATGATGGCAACTAAGATCAAGGGTTGCGCTCGTTGCGGGACTTAACCCAACATCTCACGACACGAGCTGACGACAACCATGCACCACCTGTCACTCTGCCCCCGAAGGGGAAGCCCTATCTCTAGGGTTGTCAGAGGATGTCAAGACCTGGTAAGGTTCTTCGCGTTGCTTCGAATTAAACCACATGCTCCACCGCTTGTGCGGGCCCCCGTCAATTCCTTTGAGTTTCAGCCTTGCGGCCGTACTCCCCAGGCGGAGTGCTTAATGCGTTAACTTCAGCACTAAAGGGCGGAAACCCTCTAACACTTAGCACTCATCGTTTACGGCGTGGACTACCAGGGTATCTAATCCTGTTTGCTCCCCACGCTTTCGCGCCTCAGCGTCAGTTACAGACCAGAGAGTCGCCTTCGCCACTGGTGTTCCTCCATATCTCTACGCATTTCACCGCTACACATGGAATTCCACTCTCCTCTTCTGCACTCAAGTCTCCCAGTTTCCAATGACCCTCCACGGTTGAGCCGTGGGCTTTCACATCAGACTTAAGAAACCGCCTGCGCGCGCTTTACGCCCAATAATTCCGGATAACGCTTGCCACCTACGTATTACCGCGGCTGCTGGCACGTAGTTAGCCGTGGCTTTCTGGTTAGGTACCGTCAAGGCATGAGCTTATTCAACTCACACTTGTTCTTCCCTAACAACAGAGCTTTACGACCCGAAGGCCTTCATCGCTCACGCGGCGTTGCTCCGTCAGACTTTCGTCCATTGCGGAAGATTCCCTACTGCTGCCTCCCGTAGGAGTCTGGGCCGTGTCTCAGTCCCAGTGTGGCCGATCACCCTCTCAGGTCGGCTACGCATCGTCGCCTTGGTGAGCCGTTACCTCACCAACTAGCTAATGCGACGCGGGTCCATCCATAAGTGACAGCCGAAGCCGCCTTTCAATCTTGCACCATGCGGTGCTAGATGTTATCCGGTATTAGCCCCGGTTTCCCGGAGTTATCCCAGTCTTATGGGCAGGTTACCCACGTGTTACTCACCCGTCCGCCGCTAACTTCTTAAGAGCAAGCTCTTAATCCGTTCGCTCGACTTGCATGTATTAGGCACGCCGCCAGCGTTCATCCTGAGCCAGGATCAAACTCTCCAATAAAGTTTGTCTAGCATCATAAATAAAAATTGACGTTTCACGTTGTTTGTTTCGTTCAGTTTTCAAAGAACTGTTTGGTGGAGCCTAGCGGGATCGAACCGCTGACCTCCTGCGTGCAAGGCAGGCGCTCTCCCAGCTGAGCTAAGGCCCCAAATCAAGTATCGGGAAGACAGGATTTGAACCTGCGACCCCCTGGTCCCAAACCAGGTGCTCTACCAAGCTGAGCCACTTCCCGAAAGAGAACGCGCCCGAGAGGAGTCGAACCCCTAACCTCTTGATCCGTAGTCAAACGCTCTATCCAATTGAGCTACGGGCGCATATGGTGCCGAGGGCGGGAGTCGAACCCGCACGGTGGTCACCCACCGCAGGATTTTAAGTCCTGTGCGTCTGCCTGTTCCGCCACCCCGGCATGTCATATTTGGAGCGGAAGACGGGATTCGAACCCGCGACCCCAACCTTGGCAAGGTTGTATTCTACCACTGAACTACTTCCGCAAGACATGTTATAAGTGTTTTATTAAAAGTGCGGGTGAAGGGAGTCGAACCCCCACGCCAAAGGCGCCAGATCCTAAGTCTGGTGCGTCTGCCAATTCCGCCACACCCGCATATTCTTTTAAAATGGTGAGCCATGAAGGACTCGAACCTTCGACCCTCTGATTAAAAGTCAGATGCTCTACCAACTGAGCTAATGGCTCATTTTGAAAATGGTGCCGGCTAGAGGACTTGAACCCCCAACCTACTGATTACAAGTCAGTTGCTCTACCAATTGAGCTAAGCCGGCATATATGGTGGAGGATGACGGGATCGAACCGCCGACCCCCTGCTTGTAAGGCAGGTGCTCTCCCAGCTGAGCTAATCCTCCATTCGCCTGGCGACGTCCTACTCTCACAGGGGCAAGGCCCCAACTACCATCGGCGCTAGAGAGCTTAACTTCCGTGTTCGGTATGGGAACGGGTGTGACCTCTCTGCCATCATCACCAGACAATATTCATTTGAGACAATCATTATTATACCTAATTCACTTAAAAAGTCAACAAGTTTTTTTATATTCTCTCAAAACTAGATAACATTTGCTTCATATTGAATCCAGCTCCAGCGACCCTGAACAAGTCGCTTCCGCTTTTTTATTGGTTAAGTCCTCGATCTATTAGTATTCGTCAGCTCCACGTGTCACCACGCTTCCACCTCGAACCTATCAACCTGATCATCTTTCAGGGATCTTACTAGCTTACGCTATGGGAAATCTCATCTTGAGGGGGGCTTCATGCTTAGATGCTTTCAGCACTTATCCCTTCCGCACATAGCTACCCAGCGATGCCCTTGGCAGAACAACTGGTACACCAGCGGTGCGTCCATCCCGGTCCTCTCGTACTAAGGACAGCTCCTCTCAAATTTCCTACGCCCACGACGGATAGGGACCGAACTGTCTCACGACGTTCTGAACCCAGCTCGCGTACCGCTTTAATGGGCGAACAGCCCAACCCTTGGGACCGACTACAGCCCCAGGATGCGATGAGCCGACATCGAGGTGCCAAACCTCCCCGTCGATGTGGACTCTTGGGGGAGATAAGCCTGTTATCCCCGGGGTAGCTTTTATCCGTTGAGCGATGGCCCTTCCATGCGGAACCACCGGATCACTAAGCCCGACTTTCGTCCCTGCTCGACTTGTAGGTCTCGCAGTCAAGCTCCCTTATGCCTTTGCACTCTACGAATGATTTCCAACCATTCTGAGGGAACCTTTGGGCGCCTCCGTTACACTTTAGGAGGCGACCGCCCCAGTCAAACTGCCCACCTGACACTGTCTCCCGGGTCGATAAGACCCGTAGGTTAGAATTTCAATACAGCCAGGGCGGTATCCCACCAGCGCCTCCACCGAAGCTAGCGCTCCGGCTTCAAAGGCTCCCGCCTATCCTGTACAAGCTGTACCAAAATTCAATATCAGGCTACAGTAAAGCTCCACGGGGTCTTTCCGTCCTGTCGCGGGTAACCTGCATCTTCACAGGTACTATAATTTCACCGAGTCTCTGGTTGAGACAGTGCCCAAATCGTTACACCTTTCGTGCGGGTCGGAACTTACCCGACAAGGAATTTCGCTACCTTAGGACCGTTATAGTTACGGCCGCCGTTTACTGGGGCTTCAGTTCAGAGCTTCGCTTACGCTAACCCCTCTCCTTAACCTTCCAGCACCGGGCAGGTGTCAGCCCCTATACTTCGCCTTACGGCTTCGCAGAGACCTGTGTTTTTGCTAAACAGTCGCTTGGGCCTATTCACTGCGGCTTTCCGTTAAGAAAGCACCCCTTCTCCCGAAGTTACGGGGTCATTTTGCCGAGTTCCTTAACCAGAGTTCTCTCGCTCACCTTAGGATTCTCTCCTCGCCTACCTGTGTCGGTTTGCGGTACAGGCACCTTTTATCTCGCTAGAAGCTTTTCTTGGCAGCGGGGAATCGAAGACTTCGCTCCATAAGGAGCTTCCCCATCACAGCTCAGCCTTCGCGGTAAGCGGATTTGCCTACTTACCAGCCTAACTGCTTGGACGTGCACAACCAATCGCACGCTTCTTCTATCCTTCTGCGTCCCTCCATTGCTCAAACGATAAAGAGGTGGTACAGGAATATCAACCTGTTGTCCATCGCCTACGCCTGTCGGCCTCGGCTTAGGTCCTGACTAACCCTGAGCGGACGAGCCTTCCTCAGGAAACCTTAGGCATTCGGTGGACGGGATTCTCACCCGTCTTTCGCTACTCATACCGGCATTCTCACTTCTAAGCACTCCACCAGTCCTTCCGGTCTGACTTCACTGTCCTTAGAACGCTCCCCTACCACTGATACCAAAGGTATCAATCCGCAGCTTCGGTGGTGTATTTAGCCCCGGTACATTTTCGGCGCAGAGTCACTCGACTAGTGAGCTATTACGCACTCTTTAAATGGTGGCTGCTTCTAAGCCAACATCCTAGTTGTCTAAGCAACTCCACATCCTTTTCCACTTAATACACACTTTGGGACCTTAGCTGGCGGTCTGGGCTGTTTCCCTTTTGACTACGGATCTTATCACTCGCAGTCTGACTCCCAAGGATAAGTCATTGGCATTCGGAGTTTGACTGAATTCGGTAATCCGATGAGGACCCCTAGTCCAATCAGTGCTCTACCTCCAAGACTCTTACACTTGAGGCTAGCCCTAAAGCTATTTCGGGGAGAACCAGCTATCTCCAGGTTCGATTGGAATTTCTCCGCTACCCACACCTCATCCCCGCACTTTTCAACGTGCGTGGGTTCGGGCCTCCATTCAGTGTTACCTGAACTTCACCCTGGACATGGGTAGATCACCTGGTTTCGGGTCTACGACCACGTACTAAACGCCCTATTCAGACTCGCTTTCGCTACGGCTCCGCCTCTTCAGCTTAACCTCGCACGGGATCGTAACTCGCCGGTTCATTCTACAAAAGGCACGCCATCACCCGTTAACGGGCTCTGACTATTTGTAGGCACACGGTTTCAGGATCTCTTTCACTCCCCTCCCGGGGTGCTTTTCACCTTTCCCTCACGGTACTGGTTCACTATCGATCACTAGGGAGTATTTAGCCTTGGGAGATGGTCCTCCC
>NC_009674.1:32500-82500 GCF_000017425.1 Bacillus cytotoxicus NVH 391-98 | reverse complement strand
AAAAAAATATAAAATCAATACCAATCCACTATATAAAAATACCTTTCTCATTTCTTTTTAAATCTTAAGATAAGAGATCTTACTCTCTATAAATAGTAGGATTAAAAAAAGCTTTGGAGAAATCTCCAAAGCTTAGTCTTGTTTATGACGCATTGTAGGGAATAACAATACATCACGGATAGATGGTGAATTTGTTAATAGCATAACAAGGCGATCAATACCAATACCTAATCCACCAGTAGGAGGCATACCATATTCAAGAGCTTCGATATAATCATCGTCCATCATATGCGCCTCATCATTTCCTTGTTCACGCTCTTTTAATTGAGCTTCAAAACGTTCTTTCTGATCGATTGGATCATTTAATTCAGTAAATGCATTTGCATGTTCGCGTGCAACAATGAATAGTTCAAAACGATCTGTAAATCGTGAATCCTCATCGTTCTTTTTCGCAAGAGGCGAAATTTCTACTGGATGCCCGTAGATAAATGTAGGTTGAATTAACTTTTCTTCTACTTTTTGTTCAAAGAATTCGTTAATGATGTGACCAACTTCCATTGTATCTTTAATTTCTACATCATGTTCTTTCGCTAATGCACGCGCTTCTTCCACGCTCATTGGTTTCCAGAAGTCCACTCCACAATATTGTTTAATTGCATCTACCATATGAAGACGCGTCCATTCTGGTTCTAAATTAATTTCATGTTCACCATATTGGATTGTTGTTGTACCCAACACTCGCTTCGCAATATGAGCAATCATATTTTCTGTTAGTTTCATAATATCTTTATAGTCAGCATACGCTTCATATAATTCAATCATTGTAAATTCTGGATTATGACGTGTTGATACACCTTCATTACGGAAAACACGGCCAATTTCATATACTTTTTCTAGGCCGCCTACAATAAGACGTTTTAAATGCAACTCAATTGCAATACGCATATATAATTCCATATCTAATGCATTATGATGCGTAATGAACGGACGAGCAGATGCACCACCTGCAATTGTATGCATCATTGGTGTTTCTACCTCAAGATAGCCATTATCATCCAGATATCTTCTCATTTCACGGATGATTTTACTGCGAGTAACAAATGTTTCGCGACTCTCCATACTTGTGATTAGATCTAAGTAACGTTGACGATAACGTTGCTCAATATCTTTCAATCCATGGTATTTATCCGGAAGTGGACGAAGAGATTTCGTTAATAAAGTAAATGATGTTGCTTTTACAGAAAGTTCTCCAACATTTGTTTTGAAAACTTTCCCTTCAATTCCGACTAAGTCACCTAAATCAGCCGTTTTAAACAATTCATATTCTTCATCTCCAACGGCATCCTTACGAACGTAAATTTGAACTTGTCCATGTAAATCTTGAATATGCGCAAAACCAGCTTTCCCTTTACCGCGCTTTGTCATAATGCGCCCAGCAATAGAAACAGAAATTGCTTTTTCCTCTAATTCTTCTTTAGAGAACTCTCCATACAAGTTCAGTAACTCTTTTGATGAATGTGTACGTTCAAAACGTTTACCAAATGGATCGATACCTTGTTCACGTAAGTTATGTAGTTTCTCACGACGAACAAGTAATTGGTCGTTTAATTCTTCATGGTTCATGTTATCCATGGTATTGATATCACTCCAGCTCTATTTAATTTTACAATATATACAGTATATCATTTTCTATCCAACTAGAAAAACTGCCAGTAAGTAACTGACAGTTCTTCTTTCTTTCACGTAATTATAGGAAGCAAAAGACAGAATGTCAATCATTCCCTCTCGCTTCTCAACTGATATGAATATTTTCTTGTTTCGCTTCTACCTCTTCTACAAATGCACCTAATAGTGAAGCAAGATCTTCACGAGTATTACAAGCATTGATCCCATTGCGCACTCTCGCATTTCCGCGAACACCTTTTAAATACCAAGCTGCATGCTTCCTCATTTCGCGTACTGCAATATGCTCATTCTTTAAATCGATGAGACGATCTAAATGTAGCATACATACATCAACTTTCTCACGCGCTGTTGGTTCTGGCATTAATTCTCCAGTTTCTAAATACTTCACAGTACGATAAATCATCCACGGATTTCCAAGCGCTGCACGCCCAATCATAACCCCATCTACACCAATTTCATCTAGCATACGCTTAGCATCTTGCGGAGTTTCCACATCACCATTACCGATAACAGGAATATTCACCGCTTGTTTCACTTGTTTAATAATATCCCAATCTGCTTTACCCTCGTACATTTGAACACGCGTGCGTCCATGAACTGCTACAGCTTGACCTCCCGCACGTTCAACCGCTCTAGCATTTTCAATTGCGAAGATATGATCTTCATCCCAGCCAATACGCATTTTAACCGTAACTGGTTTTTCCACCGCATCAACAACTGCTGCTACCATTTCATATATTTTATTTGGGTCTAAAAGCCACTTTGCTCCCGCATCACATTTTGTAATTTTCGGAACTGGACACCCCATATTAATATCAATAATATCCGCCGTTGTATTTTGATCTACATATTTTGCAGCCTCAACAAGCGTCTCTTTCTCGCCGCCAAAAATTTGTAGACTTAGCGGCTTTTCTCTCTCATCAATATATAACATATCTAATGTTCTTTTATTATTAAATAAAATGGCCTTGTCACTTACCATTTCAGCACATACCAATCCCGCACCAAATTCCTTAACTGTTAAACGGAATGCAGAATTGCATACTCCCGCCATCGGTGCTAGTACCACTGGGTTCTTCATCTCAATGTTTGCAATCTTTAACACTCGACTAGCCCCTTTCATTATCCTTACTTTGGCATTAACTCATCTATTGAAATGTTCAATGTCTTTGCAACTTCTACAACAAAATCTTGAGAAGGTGATCTATTCCCTCTCTCAACTTCTCCTAAAACTGATACAGATACCCCTAATTCCTTCGCAAAGCTTTCTTGCGTATAACCTTTCAACTTCCGAAAAGCACGAATGCGTCTTCCCCATTTTTCTGCTTCCATACCGTTACTCCCTCTCGCCTTTTCATTTCTTCTACTTGTGAACGTGAAATATTTTGTTCTATATCTTGATTAATTTCTAACAACGGAACGATAACAAAAGCTCTTTCAAACATCCGCGGATGCGGAACAATAAGATTCTCTGTTTCAATATTGTCTTGATTATAAAGTAGAATGTCAAGGTCGATGGTCCTTGGACCCCATCTTATCTCCCTTTTTCTTCCTAATTCATTCTCAATCTTTTGTGTTACTGTTAATAGTTCTTGCGGCAATAAATTGGTAGAAATTTTTATGACTATATTTAAAAAGCGATTTTGATCTGTATATCCCACTGGGTCTGTTTCATAGACTGAAGAAACATCTTCCACTTGAACATTAGAATTCTTATCCAATAAATCAACCGCTTGCGTTAAGTACGTATAGCGATCACCAATATTCGATCCTAAAGCAATATAAACTGTATTTTTCATGTTCGTTCTCTCGTTATTTCTACCGCTACAGAACGATAATGTCCTGGTATGGGAGGATCAGGTTTGATAACTTTTACTGTGCAACGCATCACACTTCCATACTGTTCCAATATATTTGCAGCTATATTTTCCGCTATACTTTCCACAAGTTTATATGTTCGTTCTTCTACAATCTGTCTACACAATTCAAACAGCTTTCCATAATTGACAGAATGCTCTAAGTTGTCACTTTCACCAGCTTTTTTTAAATCTAGTTCTACCGTTAAATCTACCTTAAATCTTTGTCCTAATTTATTCTCTTCCGGAAACACCCCGTGATAGCCGTAAAATTCCATATCATGAATATAAATTTTATCCAATCACTTTCCCCCCTTGCCAATCATTGCATCCATCATCTTTGCCATACGGGCCATTTCTTTCACATCATGAACACGAATCATTTCACAACCTTTAGCAATCCCAAGGCAAACTGATGCTCCCGTTCCTTCAATACGCTCTTCTACCGGTAAATCTAAAACATGTCCGATAAAAGACTTCCTTGAAGTTGCAAGAAGAACCGGATACCCTAATACATTCAATTGCTCTAAATTACGCATAACTTCTAAATTTTGTTCAGGTGTTTTAGCAAAACCAATACCTGGATCTAAAATAATGTTTTCATCACGTACGCCTGCATTTTTCGCAATCTTAACACTCTCATATAAATCTGCAATCATATCGGACATTACATTACGATAATTTGTATGATCACGATTGTGCATTAAAATAATCGGTACATCATAATGAGCTGCTACTTCTGCGATTTTCGGCTCCGCTTTCGCTCCCCAAATATCATTAATAATGTGAGCTCCAGCTTCAATAGCCTGCTTTGCTACCTCTGCTTTATAAGTATCAATAGAAATAGGCACATTCACTTTCTTCGAAACAGCTTGTATAACGGGTAATACACGTGCTAATTCCTCTTCTACTGAAACTTTTGCAAAGCCTGGGCGCGTTGATTCTCCACCTATATCAATTAAATCCGCACCAGAACTCACCATTTCCTTCGCATGGCGAACAGCTGTTTCTAATTCATTATAACTTCCGCCATCAGAGAATGAATCTGGTGTTACATTCAAAATCCCCATGACTAATGTTTTTTCATTTAAATTTAATGTATATTCACCACAGCGCAAATCATAGTTCCATTTCAAGTTCTATATCTCCCCTCTACAATTCATTTCGGCTCCAAAGATTCTCTCTATGCATCTCATATACACCAATTAATTTTTTTGTAATCTCTCCCTCTTTCCCCGGGAAATCTCTTCCTTCTATATGGAGAAGCGGCACAATTTCTTGAATCGAATTTGTTACAAACACTTCTTCCGCTGTAAGTAATTCTTCTTTTGTAAATAAGCCTTCTTTTACTTTTATATTTAACATTTGGGCAACTTTTATAATAAATGCACGAGTAATTCCATTTAGAATTCCTGTATGAAGAGAAGGCGTATATAAAGCTCCTTCTTTTACAAAGAAAATATTTGAAACAATTCCTTCTGCTACGTAACCTTCCTTCGTAAAGAAGATTCCTTCTCTATTCGTTGCATTGCCAATTTCACGTTTTCCTAAAATATTATTTAAATAATGATGCGATTTCAAACGGAAATTTCCCTCTGGTGTATTTCGCACCTGTTTTAAAATAACCCCTTCCTTTTCTACTACTATATCTGGAGGGGTTAAAGGTTTGATAAATACAATGACAGATGGATTTTTGTATACGCCTGTTTGTAATCCTATTTCATCTATACCAGCTGATACATTAAAACGAATATAAGCATGCTTTAATTCGTTCCTTAAAAGCAACTCTTTAAGGATAGTAAGCATATCTCCTTTCTTCATATCCCATTCGATTTGCAGAGCAGCAAGAGCATCCATTAAACGTTCATAATGATCATCTAATAGAAACGGATGCCCATTATAAATGCGAAATGTCTCAAAAACACCAAGTCCATACAGGTACCCGTGATCATACGGAGAGATTTTCGCTTCCGTATCTTCTACATATGTACCATTCACATAAATTAACATGACACTGCACTCGAGCTATATTTCTGAATAAAGTTTTCCAATAGCTCTTTTCCATGAGAAGTCATTATCGATTCCGGATGAAACTGCACGCCTTCAATCGGCAATGTCTTGTGACGAAGCGCCATAATCTCTCCTTCTTCTGTCCAAGAAGTTACTTCTAAACATTCAGGCAATGTCTCTTTCTTTACAATTAAAGAATGATAACGAGTTGCTGTAAATGGATTGGGAATATCAGAAAAGATTGTTTTTTCATCATGATACATTTGTGAAGTTTTCCCATGCATGAAACGTTCCGCACGAACGACTTCTCCTCCAAATACTTGTGCAATTGATTGATGTCCTAAACACACACCGAAAATAGGAATTTTCCCAGCAAAATGTTTAATAACTGCCATACTAATACCAGCTTCATTCGGACTACAAGGACCAGGTGAAATCATTAAAAAATCAGGTTTCATATTCTCAATATCCGCAATGGTAATTTCATCATTACGCTTTACGACAAGTTTTTGTCCAAGCTCTCCAAGAAACTGCACTAAATTAAATGTAAAAGAATCATAATTATCGATCATTAATATCATTTCTCTCACCTAACCGTTTCTTCACTACGTTCTTTCGCACGCCATAAAGCGATTGCTTTTTTCAACGATTCTTTATACTCATTCTTCGGACTTGAATCAATGACAATTCCCGCTCCAGCTTGTACATATGCTTGACCATCTTTTGCAAGCAACGTTCGAATCACAATATTTAATTCCATATCTCCAGAGTACCCTATCCAACCTATTGATCCTGTATAAATACCGCGTCTTACAGGTTCTAACTCTTCTATAATTTCCATTGTACGTATTTTAGGCGCTCCCGTAATGGTACCACCAGGAAATACAGCTCTTACTAAATCAAAAGCATCCTTATCTTCACTCACTAAACCGCGAACATTCGAAACAATATGCATAACATGCGAGTATTTTTCAATTACCATAAATTCATCCACTTCAACTGTCCCATACTCACAAACTCTTCCTAAATCATTCCGTTCTAAGTCAACAAGCATTACATGTTCTGCACGTTCTTTTTCATTTTCAATGAGCTCCTTCGCTAATCTTTCATCTTCTTGTTCATTATCCCCGCGAGAACGTGTTCCTGCAATCGGTCTTGTACTCACCTTATTTCCTTGTTTTTTAATTAATAATTCCGGTGAGCCGCTCACAATTTGAAAATCCCCAAGTTCTAAGTACCCCATGTATGGGGATGGATTGATTTCCCTTAAGCTTGTATAAATTTCAAAAGGGTGTGTTTGCAGTGTTTTTTCTTGTCTTGTAGAAAGGTTCACTTGAAACACATCTCCTGCTCCAATATACTCTTGAATACGCTCAACCGCATGTATAAATCCTTCTTCTGTGAAAGCTACAACTTCTTTTTCGTTTGCCTGGCTTTCAAATGGAATTTTCACTTGAGGGGCTTCCTTCATCCAAAGTTCTTCCCAATCTCTCAAGCGTTGTTCTGCATTTTCACGTTCCTCTACATAATGCGTAATAATCCATAATACCTTTTCATGATGATCGTATACAAACACATCATCAAATAATAGAAAGAATATGTCAGGTATATCCACATCATCCTTTGCAATTGAAGGCAATTTCTCAATGTAACGAATACAATCATAACTAAAATATCCGATTGCCCCCCCTTGAAATGGCGGATAATCTGGATTGTGATCTGTTTTCCATTGCTCCATATATTTTTGCATTAAATTTAATGGATTCCCATATTCTATTGTTTCCTTACCATTTTCACTTATATGCAACGTTTCATTCTTCCCACGAATGACCGCTACAGGATCGAGTCCTACAATACTATAGCGACCTCCGCGCCCACTTTCTAACAAAATATGTTGCGTCTTGTACTGAGAGAGAAACTTATATTGCTTAAAGAAATCAAAATGATATGGAATAGAGAGCGCCAAAGATTTCCTTTGCTGCATATCAACACCCCATCTTCTTTTATCCCACTCCCCTAGTCTGATTATCTCAAATCACCAATAACTGATATGAAACACTCATCCATGAGAGCTAATGAAAATAAAATAACTTTACTACTTATTTTACATGAAGTTTTCTAGTCATTCACTCTTTTCCTATTTCCAAAAGAAAAAAGCATCCCTTTTCAGGAATGCTTTTTTCTAGCAA
This sequence comes from Bacillus cytotoxicus NVH 391-98, assembly GCF_000017425.1. GTDB lineage: Bacteria > Bacillota > Bacilli > Bacillales > Bacillaceae_G > Bacillus_A > Bacillus_A cytotoxicus. The sequence continues at coordinate 74,759 of NC_009674.1, read as the reverse complement.
CACAAATTATGATTCAAATTGGTAAAGAGGGGTACTTAAATAGCGTTCACCGTTACTTGGAATGACCACAAGAACCTTTTTCCCTTTACCAAGTTTTTTCGCAACTTCTGTTGCAGCATAAATAACAGCACCTGAAGAAATACCGACTAAAATCCCTTCTTCACGAGCTACTTTTCTTGCATATTCAAATGCTTGTTCTGTCTTCACTTGAATGATATCATCATATATTTCTACGTCCAATGTTTCCGGAACAAATCCAGCTCCAATTCCTTGGATTTTATGTGGACCTGGTTTTCCACCCGATAGTACAGGAGAGTCTGCTGGCTCGACTGCATAAATTTTAATGTCTTTATACGTTTCTTTTAATACTTCCCCAGCACCAGTAATTGTGCCGCCAGTACCAATTCCTGCGATAAATGCATCTAATTGGTCACCCATCTGCTCAACAATTTCTGGACCTGTTGTTAAACGATGAATTTCTGGGTTTGCTGGATTTTGGAATTGTTGTGGCATGAAATAACCGTTCTCTTTTGCTAATTCCGTCGCCTTACGAATTGCGCCACCCATTCCTTCTGAACCTGGAGTTAGTACCAATTCTGCCCCGTAAGCTCGAAGTAAATTACGGCGTTCCATACTCATTGTCTCCGGCATTACTAAAATTGCTTTATATCCTTTTGCAGCTGCCACCATCGCTAAGCCAATCCCTGTGTTACCACTTGTTGGCTCAATGATTGTATCGCCTTCTTTTAATAAACCTTTTTTCTCAGCAGCTTCGATCATAGATAATGCAATACGATCTTTCACGCTACTTCCAGGATTCATAAATTCTAATTTTAAATATATATCTGCACTGTCTTGCTCTACGATGCGGTTCAACTTAACGATCGGCGTTTTCCCGATTAATTCTGAAACTGATTGTGCCACTCGCATTCCTGTCACTCCTAACACCGAGTATTTTTATTGGTTTTCTCCACATTAATATCTTGTCAGAAAATTCTTCATTTGTCAATCTATTTAAACAACATGTTATCTCTATATATTACTCATATTATAGTGTTTCAATTAACTGTTTAATATCATCTTTAGAAAATTTATATCGCTCATTGCAAAAATGACAATGTACTTCAGTTTCCTCTTCTTCCCCACGTATTTGTTCTAATTCTGCCTTACCTAAACTAATCAGCACACTTTCAATACGCTCTCGTGAACATGTACAATTAAATTGTACGTCCATCGTTTCTAACACTTTTACGTTTTCTTCTCCTAATATCTCATTTAAAATCCCTTCAGGAGAAAGTCCTTTTTCAATCATTGTTGAAACAGGAGGGATTTTTTTTAGACGCTCTTCAATAAATGAAATTGTCTCTTCTTGCGCTCCCGGCATAATTTGCAAAATGAAACCGCCCGCTGCTAATATACTATCATCACCATTCACAAGAACACCAACCCCTACTGAAGAAGGAGTTTGTTCAGAGACAGCAAAATAATACGTAAAATCTTCTCCTAGTTCACCTGATACAATCGGAGACTGTCCAATAAACGGTTCACGCATACCGATATCTTTAATTACTGTTACATTCCCTTCTGTACCTACCGCTTGATATACTCTCAATTTCCCTTGTTCTGTTGATTCAAAATCAACATGTGGATTTGTTACATATCCGCGCACATCACCATTCGCATGCGCATCGATGACAATCGGACCAATTGGGCCATTCCCCTCTACTTTAATTGTTAATTTTTGCTCCCCTTTTAACATGGCCCCCATCATTGCACCAGCTGTCAAAGAACGCCCAAGTGCAGCAGAAGCTGTTCTCCATGTATCATGTCGTCTTTGCGCTTCACTGACCATATTTGTTGTACGCACACTATATGCACGGACTTCCCCATCAAACGCTAACGCTTTTACTAAATAATCTTTCATAATTTATTCACCTTTCTCATGTTGTAAAATTGCATTACGCTCATATAACATGTATAAACCTTTTAATGTTAAAAATGGATCGACAATATCAATTACATTAGATTCTTCAGCAATCAATTTTGCTAATCCTCCTGTCGCAATTACAGTAGGTTCTTGCTTAGCTTCTTCTTTCATACGCTTCACAATACCTTCTACTTGTCCAACATACCCATAAAGAATTCCCGCTTGCATTGCACTTACAGTATTTTTACCAACAATGCTACTTGGTTTTGTTATTTCAATACGAGGAAGCTTGGCAGCTCGGCTATATAAAGCTTCTGCAGAAATCATAATTCCAGGTGTAATCACACCACCCATATAATGTTTCTCTTCGTTAATATAGCAATATGTAGTAGCTGTACCAAAATCAACAATAATAAGTGGGCTTCCGTATAATTGAATACCAGCTACAGCATTTACAATGCGATCCGCCCCAACTTCACGCGGGTTCTCATATTTTATATTTAAGCCTGTTTTGATTCCTGGGCCTACTACAAGCGGTTTAATTTTAAAATACTTCTCACACATACGCTCTAAAGCAAACATAATTGGTGGTACAACAGAAGAAACAATAATCCCTTTTATATCTCCAAAGGAAAGACCTTCATGCTCAAGAAGTTGCTTTATCAGCATGCCATATTCATCTTCTGTTTTATGACGGTCTGTTTCCATACGCCAATGCTGACAAAGTTTTCCTTCCTCAAACACGCCAAGTACCGCATTTGTATTCCCTACATCCAATACAAAAATCATATTCTCACCACTTATCTTATTTAATCTATATTTGTGTAGTATGTACAAAACTTATAATGCCATCATATCACACATACCCATATAGTCGGCTTCTCCATCTTCCCCATTTTACAAAAAGATTGTTCATCATTTCAATTTTTAATATGCGCAACTCTAAAATATATGTACCTGTATGGTCACATATCCAAAATAAAAAGGAGTGACAATCGTCACTCCTTCGTTTCACCTTCATCCTCTGCATTTTCATCATCTTTTTTCATCGTAATGTTTACCTTTACATCACTTTCAGATGATTTTTTACGCTCAGGTAAAGTGCCATGTTCATATAAATGATTGATTTGCTCCGCATCTAACGTTTCTACTTCAAGTAACGTTTTAGCGATAATATCAAGCTTATCTCGTTTTTCAGTTAGGATTTGTTTTGCACGAGCATAACATTCTTTCATAATGTTTTGCATTTCCATATCAATTTGATGTGCAATTGCATCACTATAGTTTTGCTCAGAATGGAAGTCTCTTCCTAAGAACACTTGACCACCCTGCGAACTACCAAATTGCATTGGACCTAACTTATCACTCATACCAAATTCTGTTACCATACGTCTAGCAATACCAGTCGCACGTTGGAAATCGTTATGAGCTCCTGTACTTACTTCACCAAATACAATTTCCTCAGCCACTCGACCACCAAGTAAACCGGTAATCTTATCAAGCAATTCTGGTTTTGTCATGAAATAACGATCTTCTTTTGGAAGCATTACTGCGTATCCACCAGCTTGACCGCGAGGAACAATTGTTACTTTATGAACGATATCTGCCTCATCCAGCACAACACCAATGACAGTGTGTCCTGCTTCGTGGAAGGCAACAATATTTCGTTCTTTTTCAGAAATAACACGACTTTTCTTAGCTGGACCTGCAATAACTCGATCCGTTGCTTCATCAATATCAGACATGTCAATTTTCTTCTTATTTTGACGCGCAGCCACTAATGCCGCTTCGTTTAATAAGTTCTCAAGATCTGCACCAGAGAATCCTGGCGTACGAGTTGCAATCGCTCTTAAATCGATATCTTCATCAAGCGGTTTATTACGAGCATGTACTTTCAATACTGCTTCACGTCCATTCACATCTGGACGATCCACTGTAATTTGACGGTCAAAACGTCCTGGACGTAATAACGCTGGGTCAAGAATATCTGGACGGTTTGTCGCGGCGATGATAATAATACCTTCATTCGCACCGAATCCATCCATTTCTACAAGAAGTTGGTTTAACGTTTGTTCACGCTCATCATGACCACCGCCAAGACCCGCGCCACGTTGACGACCTACTGCATCAATTTCATCAATAAAAATGATACAAGGTGCATTTTTCTTTGCATTTTCAAATAAATCACGCACACGAGAAGCACCGACACCAACGAACATCTCTACGAAATCAGAACCACTAATAGAGAAGAATGGCACGCCAGCTTCACCTGCAACAGCACGTGCAAGCAATGTTTTACCAGTACCTGGAGGTCCAACTAATAGAACCCCTTTCGGAATACGAGCACCTACTTCAGCGAACTTACGAGGATCTTTCAAGAATTCAACAACCTCAACAAGTTCTTGCTTTTCTTCGTCAGCTCCAGCTACATCTCTGAAGCGTACTTTTTTCTTTTCGTCATTATATAACTTCGCCTTACTTTTACCAAAGTTCATAACACGACTACCGCCGCCTTGTGCTTGGTTTAGTAAGAAGAAGAATAAAATGAAGAGAATAACAAACGGAATGATTGAAGTAAAGAATGTCACCCAAGCACTTGTTTCTTCTGCTGGTTGATACTTCACTTCTACTCCTTTCACCTTCTCATTAATTTTCTTTTGTAATTCCTCAGTATTAGGTGCATAAGTAACGAATTGTTCACCTTGACTAGAGTTAGTGAATTGTCCTTTTACTTCAAATACACCATTTTTTGGTTGAAGTTGCACATTACGCACTTCACCTTGTTCAAGTCTAGCAATGAATTTGTCGTAGCTAACTGACGTCGTTTTTTGCGTTGAACCATTGAAAAAGCTCACGATTCCAATTACTACTAAGAATATCAGTAAATAAAAGATGGTATTACGGAAGATACGATTCATTCCTAACCTCCTCTCACGGCATAAACACTATAGTAAATCGTAACATAGAAAAACTTTCCTATACAATTATAACGCCTGTATTTAATTAATTTGAGTAAACATTTGGTTTTAATACTCCTACATAAGGCAGATTACGATATTGCTCTTTATAATCTAAACCGTAGCCTACAACAAATTCATGTGGAACAGTAAATCCAACATAATCCGCTTTAAGGTCTACTTTTCGACCAGTTGGCTTATCTAGAAGCGTAACAATTTTTACAGATTTTGCTTTACGATATTTGAATAAATCTACTAAGTAGCTTAATGTCAGACCGCTATCAATAATATCTTCAACGATTAAAATATCGCGACCTTCTACAGAAGTATCAAGGTCTTTCAAAATCTTCACTTCACCTGTTGAAACTGTAGAATGACCGTAACTAGATACAGCCATAAAATCCATTTCAAGATATGTATCTGTTCTCTTTAATAAATCTGCCATAAAAGGCATTGCCCCTTTTAATACACCGATTGCAAGAGGTACGGTATTCTTATACTCCTCCGCAATGATTGCACCTAGTTCGCGCACCTTTTTCTGTATTTGCTCCTCAGAAATTAATACTTTTTCAATATCTTGATTCATCATTTCATTATCCTCCCGGAAGACTCCTTGCTTTTGTAGTGAATAATTATATATTTATCTTTGTTTGCTACTTTTGGCGAAATAGCAAATGCAGATCGTTTCAACAAGGGAACCCAAATAATGTTTCCACTTGCATCACAAACAATCGGCCATTCTTCTCTTTTTTCCTTTGGTACTTTCGCTTCGATAAAGATAGTTTTTATCTTTTTTGTGCCGCTCATACCTTGTATTGACATACGATCTCCATTTTCTCGAGAGCGAACCAAAAGAGGATATGACATATCATTATACTTAGCGACAAATACCATTTCATTCATGTCACTCGGTATTTCCTCTATTACTTCTGCTATAAGCTTATCTCCATTCGCTAATGTAACTGCACCAGGTATGGATAAAACTTCAGAAAAAGGGGTAACAATTTCTTGTTCAAATCGGAAACTGCATTCTTCATATGAACGAACAATTTTTAAACCTTCTGGGAAATCTAGCGATCCTGATGGTTGTATCCGTTTGAAAAACGCAATTACTTTGTCAATATGTATAGAAGAAAGCGAAGATGGAATCTTATATTCATAAAGATAGTTTAATATTAGTTGAATCCCTCTCCTTTGTAAAGGCATAGACAAGGATTCAAAGGCAGGAATTGATAAGACAAGATATTTATCACTTTTTTTCGTAATTACTTTATTCATCTTTTCAAAAGCTAATTCCTGCAAATAGGCCTCATCCTCTTGCATAAGCTGACTAAATTTTTGAAAGTGCTCATGCACCTGAGGATTTTCTTCTTTTAAATAAGGCAAAACATACTTACGTAGTCGATTTCTTGTATATACTTCTTTTTTATTACTTGAATCTATACGCGGCATAATGCCTAACTGGTCGCAGTAATCTAAAATTTCTTCCTTTGTCACTGCCAATAAAGGCCTAATTAAATATCCATTATGAAAAGGGCGCTTCACAGCAATACCAGCATATCCTTGCGGAGTACTCCCGCGCACGAGACGCATCAGAATCGTTTCTACTTGATCATCTCCATGATGACCAAGCGCGACATATCCTGCATCATATTTCCTCATTATTCTTTCCAAAAATGCATATCGACATTCCCTTGCAGCTACCTGCGCATTCATTCCATGTTGCTGTTGATATTGCAAAACATTAATTCTTATCGTTTCACAAAGAATCCCAAGTTCATGGCAAAGATTTTCTACAAATTGTAAATCTTCGTAGGATTCATCTCCTCTAAACATATGATCTACATGCGCGACAACAATTGTTAAATTCTTCGCTTCTCTTTTTTCTAACAAATAATATAGTAGAGCTAAGGAGTCAGGTCCTCCTGAAACTCCTACAACAATGGTTGAATGTTCCTCTAATACACCATGCTGCTTTGCAAATCTATCCACTTTTTCAACAAATGAATTTTTCAACTTCGCATTCACCCTTCATTAAAGCCAAACAATAACATACTTTACCTTGATTATAATGGTACAACTTTTACAAACTTTGTGCAAAAAAAAGATGTACAAAAATCATTTTTTATCTTACATCCTTTATTACAATAAAAACCATATTTCTCTCATACAAAAAGGCCTAGAGCTTCTAGGCCTTACGACAATTTACTATTGCGCCTGCATACCTACAATGGGAATTGTAGCCCATTTTGGCATATTTTTCTTCACCTTTGCAACTACAATTGTCATATCATCATGAATATACCCATCACCCGAGCGAATGACTTCTTCCATAATAATGTCAGCAATCTCTTGTGGATCATCTGTTTGCAGCTCTTTAATTTTACGCTTCATCCATACTTCATGATTTTCAACATGTTGCGCCCCTTCGAAAATCCCATCGCTCATCATAATGAGAATATCCCCTGTTTTTAGTTGTTCACCTACAACATCTACTTCAACATCCTCAATAATCCCCATCGGTAAATTACTTGCTTCTATTTTTATAATGTTATTTCCACGCTTCACAAAGCTTGGTGTTGAACCAATTTTTAAAAACTTAGCGCTCGCATCTCGCAAATCTACCATAGCTAAATCAAGCGTCGTAAACATTTCTTCAGTTGTTCTTAAAGAAAGAATCGAATTAATAGCTTTAATTGCAATCTCCTCATCAATACCAGATTGCAATATTTTGTGTAGTAGTTTTACCGTCTCCTTACTTTCCATATGAGCTCTTTGTCCATTACCCATTCCATCGCTTATGGCTAGAGCATATTTTCCTACACTTAAATCCATCATTGCATAAGAGTCTCCAGATACAAATCCTCCCCCCTTAGCTGCTGTGGCAAGTCCTGTATCAAGTGAAAATGTTTTTGCAGACCCAAATGAGATAAGACTATGACCATTTGGATAAGCAGATCGCTCTTCATGTTTAACAACAATATTCTCTTTTAAAATATCAGAAAGCATCGGGGCAACTAACTTTTCGCATTCTCCATGCTCGTTAGACATAGCTGGAATCATCATTTCAATATCGATACTTCCCCTATCTAAACAATAAATATCCACATGCTCTATCTCAACACCAAAATCTCGTAATGCTTGTAAAATTTGTTCTTCTTGTGCTTGATGATTCTCTCTTTCTTTCTGAATTTCTTTCGCAAAGTCCTCCATGACCTTTGAAACACCTAGTAGCTGCTCCGCAACAATTCTACGATTTTCCTTCATTTGTCTTCGCAATTTTTGCCCTTCATAAAAATGATCTAATTCACTCCCTACTAAATCCGTCACTTTCTTTCCTCTTACACAATACTTGTCCCACTCACGAACTAATTTACGATTATGTTGAAGTGCCCCAGCCTCGGTTTCGTCCATAATCTGTTTCATATAATCGTACGTCTTATCAAAATTCACAACCCAACATTGATCTTTCTTAAAACAAGTTTGACATGTTTTCGCAGTAACGGTACTTAAAAACAAATCTGCTTCTTCCTCTTTATCTTCTTCTCCTACATATCCATACACCGAAAAACTATTTGACAATGCGGAAAATACATTTGCAAACTGATTAATTTTATTTGCTGTAACGTCACGCATTCTCCGTAAATATTGCTGCTGATCCTGCGAATGTTCTTGTGTCCCTGGCATAAACTTAGCAATTCGATCTATTATTGTTTTTGGTGTTAACATAAACAACACAATTGCTATACCGGATTCTATTAACGTTGTAATAATACTTGTTTGTTTATCTACATACAATGTAATTAAGCTTGTACCAATCAATAACCCTAAACTTACTCCAATTCGCTTTCCTTCTCTTAACAATCCTCCAAGCAATCCAGAAAAGGCTAATAAACTAAGTTGGGATAGGCTGGATACATTCGCCAAACTTAATATCAATCCAGTTACAACACCCACTGTTGAACCAGTCGCTGCTCCTGCAACGAAAGCAAACAATAATACTAAATATCTCGTAAAAATATGCTGAATAGAAGCGTCATAAATAAACCAATCTGTTGTACCTGTAAGTACAGACGCTAATAATATAATCAAGCAAACAATTTCTTCGGTTTCTAAGGCTTGTTGCTTTCCCCTTCTTTCTGTTAACAACGGAACGCTTTGTAAAAAAATCATCGTCAATACAAAACTAAGTCCTGCTTCTATTGTACTTACAAGCAAATCGTACATGGTAACTGTTTGTTGTGCGAAATAAACAACAATAAGATGTGCGGTTAATGCGGAGATAAAAACTTGAAATGGTACAAGTCCAACAGTTTTGCGTGTAAATCGCTTAAAGAAGATATTATAAATGAAGAAAGTAAAAATAGATGAAAAAGTAAAAAGTAAATTATCTATCGAAACAGAAAGCGCTCCACCCATAAGAGCTAAAAACGCAAGTGCCATCTTATCTCGTTTCATTACATATACAGCAGCAAAAAACGGTAATGCGAATGGTAAAATATTCGTTAATATATATGCTCGTCCTAAAAGAAAACCGATTAAAACGATTACAAACCCCCATCTAAAGAATACATGCTCCAACTTCATCCTCACCTTACTTGTCCACCTTATTGCGCTAAACTGACCATCACCCATCGCTAATACACTTGTATTCATTGTATCCCGTCCTGCTTTAGGCATATTTTTAACACCACCTGCATAGTTTAATTATTGTCATTATAAAAGATGATGTTTAGGATTTTTGTCAAAACAACAGATATTCTCCTCATAATCGTTCGACTTTTTATTCAAAATAAACCTATATATATACAAATAGCCAAAAAAATAAAATAGAAAATAAATTTTTTCCTGAAATTAAATGGTGTTTTTGTAGAATTATCGAATATATTTATAAAAAAAAGATCATGCAAATTTGCATGATCTTTTTTTATATGACCCGTACGGGATTCGAACCCGTGTTACCGCCGTGAAAGGGCGGTGTCTTAACCACTTGACCAACGGGCCGTTAAATTAAAATATAGCGGCGGAGGGGATCGAACCCCCGACCTCACGGGTATGAACCGTACGCTCTAGCCAGCTGAGCTACACCGCCATGTCGTCTTATTTAACGGACAATTAGTATCTTATATCAAATTCATTTCAAAGTCAACATATTTGAAAAAGTTTTTTATTCTTTTTTTCACAAATATATTCATATAAAAAAGCGCCCTAAGTAAATTACCCCGGGCACCTCTCTATATGTTAGAAATAAAATGGTTTTATCCGCGACGCGCGCCTCGGCCACCACGTTTAGATTCTGTATTACGCTTTAAAGAAGTTAATCGATCTTCACTATCTTTTAAAAAGCGTGCCATTTTTTGCTCAAACGTTTCTTTCTGGTTGCGGCTATCATTACCACGGTTATCTCTGTTAAAAGAGCGATTGCGTTGTGGACGTCCAGAACGTTGTTCACCGCGTGGACGATCGCCCTCAGTTTTTTCACGTTCTTTAGCTTTCTTTATAGACAGGCCAATTTTCCCATCTTTTTCAACATTAATAACTTTTACTTCTACTTCGTCGCCAACTTTTAAATGATCATTAATATCTTTTACATAATTATCAGCAACTTCACTAATATGAACAAGACCTGTTAAGCCTTCTGGCAGCTCCACAAAAGCCCCAAAATTTGTAATACCTGTTACTTTACCCTGTAACTTGCTGCCTACCTCAATTGACATAAAAAAAATGCTCCTCCTTAGTGGTTAAAAAGTCAAATTTTACTTTATTATATATAATCCTAAAATATAGTGTCAATAAGACATACTCTACTTAGAAACAGGAAAAATTATCTCTCCTTTTCCAGAGAAGAAATAATCCCTTCTAGCAATCTTTAAAACATACTCTTCATCATTCAACTTTTGAATATCACTTTTTAATTTTTTTTCTTCCTTCGTTAATGCTTCCAATTCCTTCTTCATGTCTTCAACCTTTGCTTCTCGAGCTTTAATAGAACTATTTTGCTGATAAAATGTTACACTAACACTTACAATAATTGTAAAAGCAAAGACAAGAAAAACCGTTAAACGGCGATAAAGTCGCTTCCTGTTGTCATTTGTTTGTATTATATGTTCCCTTACAGAATTTGGATTCTTTTTTTCAATCACTCTTTGTTTCAGTTCCCTCATTTCCGAGGTCCCCCTAACTTCTGTTTTAGCTGCCTCCATATCTTGAAAATATATTCTTTCCATTTCTTCAAATATTCTAGGAGTCCCGCATATTTCTCTATAAAAAGTTTAACATGGTTAGGGAGAAGTTTCCATATGAGTGACGCAATAAATCGAAAAGGCCAGAAAAAAACTTTCCACACAAAAAGTACGATTAAAGTCAAGAACTTCCATAAAACATGTCCGACAGAAAGTAGCATGCGAAATAAAAATAATATAAGTGCAATCATAAGCTGCGTCATGACAACAACCGGCTTGATCAAGAGCTGTTTAATCATTTGAATAGCAAATTGAATCATTTGCATAGAAATGTAAATGAGAAAGTTCAATACCTTCATGTACAATGATTTCAGTAGACTTTGATATGCAGCAAAACCACATAGTAACGCAACAAATACATAAACACGCAGTTCTGCTTCATTTACAAGTAATAATATATAAAAGACAAATAGTGCTTGGACAATCCAAAATAGTATATCATTCATAAATACAATCCATCGTTTACGCTGTTGGCGTTTTAAGAAACGTTGGTATGTATCTAAAGACGCACCAATCCAAGCGCCCATCCCAATCATCGAAAGCATTGTATACAATTGCACCGTTAGACTCATTTAAACAACTTACTAAAGAAGCCTTTAGCTTTCTCCCCTTGATTCTCATCAATATAAAGCATCTCATAAATTTTCCCTTTAATAGATACAATCCCTTTTTCAACATCTAAATTTTTCATCTGCAAATTTTGACCACGAATCGTTAAAAACCCCATGACAGTCTCTAACAAAAATTCTTCACTATCAAAACTCTCTACTTGTTTTACACCGGTAATATCAATTACACGTCTCCCACGCATAATAATATCATGCTCTACAGACCCGTTTTGCTGGTTAGAAGATATAGTTGAATAACTATTATTCACGAAGAATCCCCCCATAGCTTGATATTAGCTAATAGTAATGTATGAGGGGAGAAATAAATTTAGAACAAGCCTTCTTCAGCTTTTACTTTTTCTTCACGAATGACAGTATACATATTAGCAGCATCTTCTTTTTTCGTCGTTTCTTTTAACTCATTTATTTTCACAGTTACTACTTTTTGACCAAATCGAATTGTAAGTTCATCTTCTACCTTCACAACTGAACTTGCTTTTGCAACTTGTCCATTAATTGAAATTCGTCCTTGATCTGCCACTTCTTTTGCCAATGTTCTTCTCTTAATTAAACGTGATACTTTTAAAAATTTATCTAAGCGCATCTCATTTCCCCCTATTTATTCTCTACTTGTTTTGCTTCCTCCCACAAAACGTCTAATTGTTCTAATGTGAATTGTTGTATTTCTTTATTCATCTCAGCTATTTTTGCTTCCATATATAAAAAGCGGCGCATAAATTTTTCATTTGTAACATGAAGTGCTTCTTCTGGATTTAAATTATAATAGCGAGCTATATTAACAAATGCAAACAATACATCACCAAACTCACCTAACATTTTTTCTCGATCCATTTTCTCTACTTCTTGTTGAAACTCTTCCCATTCCTCTAGTGCTTTCTCTTTCATCGGCTGAACATCAGCCCAATCAAATCCAACTTTCCCTGCCTTCTTTTGGATTTCATAAGCACGCATTAGTTGCGGTAAGCCTTTCGGTATGCCTGCTAAAACAGACTCTCTTACATTTCCTTTTTCTTTCTTCTTAATTTCTTCCCAATTTGAAAGAACGTCCTCCTCATCTTTAACATCTACTTCACCAAATACATGCGGATGACGACGCACCATTTTCTCAGATAGCGTTTGAATGATGTCATCGATAGAGAACCACCCTTCATCTTCTCCAATTTGAGCATGAAGCATAACTTGTAATAATACATCACCAAGCTCTTCAACTAAGTGATCATCGTCTTCTTCATCAATTGCCTCTAATACTTCATATGCTTCTTCTATTAAGTATTTCTTTAAGGATTGATGTGTTTGTTTTTTATCCCAAGGGCAACCATTTGGCCCGCGAAGTTCCGCAATAATTTCGCGCAGCACATCGAATTGTTGATACAACACTTTCCGTTCTTTCACTGGAGGTACATACACACTCGTTAAATTGTTCAGCCTTGTCTCATGATCTAACATATATAACGGTACTTTTTTCACTTCTTCAAAAGATGTCCCTGCCGCTGTTACAATATATACCTCATATTCATCAGGCAACATTTCCATTAATGTCAACTTTACATCCGATGCGACGAATACATCATATACTTGACAAAAAATCAAATGGTGTCGCAATTCCAATTGCCCGCGTTCAAATGAGGTAGCATCAACAAATTGAAATCCCTCAATCGGATCAATTTTCAAGCTAGAAAACATCGGATCGAGAAAGCTTTGTCCACCTTCAATCCGAATCTCAACTTGCTCTTGTTTTCCCTTTTCTAATAGTAATTGAACGGTTCTTTCTGCAACAAGCGGATGACCGGGTACCGCATAAATAATTTCCGTATTTTGCGCTTTTTCTAGCAGTTCTTTTACAATTGTTTCATATACAATTTCAAATGTATCATGCGCTTCATATATATGATCAAAAGCTGTGTACTGAATCCCTTCTTTTTCTAATTCTTCAATCACAGGGTGTTCTTTTGTGCGCACATACATATGCGATGCTTCTTTTATCTTTTTATATACACCCATTGTTAGCTGGTCTAACTCACCAGCTCCTAATCCTAACACTGTAATTACTCCACTCACAGAAGTCACCTCTATCCACTCTTCTTCAAGGAATCTTTTATTTTATCTTGCTTCATAAAAGTTCCCAGTTCTTCTTTTGTAAAAACAGACATTTTCAAAATGAAAAATCCGTATATAAGAACGCCAACTCCTACTCCTAATAAGGCCTCAACTGATGCAAAAATTCGGCTCATATGACCTAAGCTTTCAAATATATTTATAAAAACCATCAATGTAACAGCCATACCTATACCGCTAATCATTACTTTCGTCAATTGCCGCTTTTCAATAAGTGCTTCGTCTACAATTCGAACAAGTAAACCACCGTTTAACAATGCGATACTAAGAAGTGCTAGTACAGTTGCAATCGCAGCCCCTGCTATTCCTATATATGGCATCAATATATAATTAAGTACTACCTTTAAACAACTTCCTAGTACAACAAAAAGCGCTGGCTTTAACGTTTGCCCTAATCCTTGTAAAATAGACGCAGTTGTAATAGATAATGAACTAAATAAAATGGATATAGCTAAAATCGCTAATACACCTGACCCATTACTATTCTCAAATAACATCATATTGGTTGGCTTTATAATGCAAGCTAGTCCAACTGCTGCTGCAAGTCCAATGACAATCGTTATTTTTATCGCCAACTTTACCTTTTCTCTAATAAATACGTAATCTCCTCTTGTTCTTGCCGCTGTAATAAGCGGAATAAGCGAAAGCGAGAACGATGTCGTTACAACTGTCCCAAGCTGCATTAACGGAATACTTCTATCATAAACCCCTTTTAACATTTTAGCGATTTCTGCTGGTTCTCCAGCATGAATAAGCAAAGTATAAAAAGAGAGGGAATCTGCCATTTGAATAAAAATTAAAACTAAATTACTTACACAAATACCAATTCCTTGCCAAAAGAGCATACGAATTATGGCTTTTTTATTTCGAATCCTTTTCCATCTTTGCAAGAAAATTGATTGGAAATCTTGGCGCATATAAAGAAGCAGTATAATCATACCAATCAGCCCACCAGCAACTGATCCAAACATTGCTCCAGCCCCAACTGTATATAAATCAAATCCATGAGCTATAAGAAATAATGATAACAATACAATAATAGATACACGAACACTTTGTTCCATTACCTGCGAAACAGCTGTCGGCATCATCTCATTAAATCCTTGAAAGTATCCTCTTGCTACAGATAAAAAAGGCATCAATAAAAACGAAAACGAAATAACTCTCAGCAATTTATATAGTTGTATATCTCCCATCACTAACGCAATAGTATGAGCACCAAAAAATAAAGTGAAAAAGCCAAGGCTACCAATTCCTAATAAGAACCAAAAAGAAACACAAATGATTTCTTCTGCTTCCTTTCGCCTACCTTGTTCCAAACGTTCCGCTATCATCTTAGAAATAATGATTGGAAAACCATACGTAGCTAGGATTAGGCAAAATCCATAAAAGGGGTAAATCTGCTGATAAATATAAAACCCGATATCCCCCGCTATATTTTGATATGGAATACGGTAAAAGGCGCTTAACACTTTTGTAACAAAACTGGCAACTGTCAATATAATTGCCCCGCGCCAAAAGGCTTGATACTTCTTCGCTTCCATACGAGAAAACTCCTTTTCTATTCTCATCTTCCGTATTATATCACAAAGAAAAAAGCAGAATTCTATTTGAAACAATCTCATCCTGAGCGGATAAAAAATAATAAATATACGAGGAATATAAAAAAGGTAGCAAAAGTAGCTACCCTTTTTATAAATATTTATCTTCACACAACAGTTATATTTTCTAATAAGGAAAAATTCTAATTAGGAAAGGTTATTATTTATAAATGGTTATATTGCTTATTGCTCCATTTGCTTAGCTAAAAAGCCTGCAGCAGTATCTACAGCTTTATGCTCTACCTCAGTTATAACTGTATCCTTCGAGAAAATGATAACAGCTCCAATTGGATCTCCATTGGCGACAATAGGACCAATCGTATAAGAATGAGCCTTTTCAGTTACCCCTTCAATAATTGAAATTTCACTTTCATCTGTCATAATAACAGACTTTCTTTCTTCCATTATCCTTTCAATTAAATCACCGATGCTTTTATTTAAGTATTCTTTTTTAGATACCCCCGCTACAGCAATAACGGAATCTCGATCACATACGAGTACATTATGTCCTAAGCTATCATATAAAGCATCTGCATATTCTTTTGCAAAATCACCTAATTCACTAATTGGAGAATATTTTTTTAAAATCACTTCTCCATCGCGATCAACAAATATTTCTAGTGGATCTCCCTCGCGAATACGTAAAGTTCTACGGATTTCTTTTGGAATTACCACCCTACCTAAATCATCAATTCGACGTACGATTCCAGTTGCTTTCATTCTAATGCTGCCTCTCTTTCTACTGATGATGAAAGTGGTGAAATTACCTGTTCATGTAAAAATCACCAACTGTTAAACATAGTATTTTACACATTAGTTCTTCTATGCACGCCGAATTGCATTTTTTATTTTATTTTAAGCATTTATTGTCTCTTTCTTCACGTCTGGTAAGCCTTTTAATAAATTTTCAGCAATCGTTAACCATTTTGATGTTTCTAATCCATTTATTTTCATACTAACTTTCAAGTGTGGTCCTTCCATTCCAAGTCCAATCATACGTCCAAATTTATTTCCAAGCATAAATAGTTTTCCACCATCAATATTTTGACTTGCTTGTTCCGAGAATAAGAATGTCACCTCAGACTTCGTTTGTTTAATTAATTCAATCTGCTCTTTCATTGCCAACACTTTAATATTTGCAATTTGTAATAAATATCCTACCTCTTGCGGATAATCACCAAATCGATCAATCATTTCTTCTTGTAATTCTTCAATATCTTCAAGTGTAGAAACACCTCTAAATTGTTTGTACATCATAATTTTTTGTTTACTATCTGATATATAGCTATCCGGTAAATATGCATCTACTTCTAAATCAATTTCAACATCAATTGTATTTTCAATGCCCTGTTTTCCTTTTCTTTGTTCAATGGCATCTTTTAACATTTGGGAATATAGATCAAATCCAACCGAATCAATAAATCCATGTTGTTCCGCTCCTAATAAATTCCCTGCACCACGAATAGATAAATCTCGCATTGCAATTTTGAAGCCTGATCCAAGCTCCGTAAATTCCTTAATTGCTTGCAGGCGCTTCTCAGCAACTTCAGATAACACTTTGTCGCGCTTGTATGCAAAATATGCATAAGCAACACGATTTGAACGACCAACTCGGCCACGAAGCTGATACAACTGTGATAATCCCATACGATCTGCATCATACACGATTAATGTATTTACATTGGGAATATCAACGCCCGTTTCAATAATTGTTGTACTTACTAGAACATCATATTGTCCCTCTAAAAATGACAACATGACAGATTCAAGTTCACTTTCATTCATTTTCCCATGTGCATATGTTACACGGGCCTCTGGAACTAACATAGAAATTTCATCTGCTTTTCTTTCAATATCCTCTACACGATTATATAAGAAGTAAATTTGACCACCTCGGGCAAGTTCTCTTTCTATCGCTTCCCGAATTAGTGCAGGGTTATATTCCACTACATACGTTTGTACTGGGAAACGATTTTCTGGCGGTGTTTCAATAACCGATAAATCCCGTACTCCAAGCATAGACATATGAAGTGTACGTGGAATTGGAGTTGCTGTTAACGTTAAAACATCAATATTTGCCTTCAATTGCTTAATTTTTTCCTTATGCGTAACACCAAATCGTTGTTCTTCATCAATAATAAGAAGGCCTAAGTCTTTATATGTTACATCTTTAGATAAGATACGATGTGTCCCAATAACAATATCGACAGTCCCATCTTTCAATCCTTTAATCGTTTCATTTTGTTCTTTACGAGTACGGAAACGACTTAATAACCCGATGTTAATCGGATAGTCTTGAAAACGCTCTCGAATTGTTTCATAGTGTTGTTGCGCAAGAATGGTTGTCGGTACTAAAATTGCAACCTGTTTTTCATCCATAATCGCTTTAAAGGCCGCCCTAATCGCTACTTCTGTCTTTCCATAACCAACATCACCACAAAGAAGACGATCCATTGGTCGACTGCGTTCCATATCTTTTTTAATCTCTTCAATGGAGCGCAATTGATCTTCTGTCTCTTGATATGGGAAAGAAGATTCAAACTCCCGTTGTTCTGCAGTATCTGGTGTAAACGCATATCCTTTTGACGCCTCACGTTCTGCATATAATTTAATCAAATCATCTGCAATATCTTGTACAGATTTTTCTACCTTTGTTTTCACCTTTTTCCAATCATTACCACCAAGTTTGTAAACTTTCGGGTCTTTACCTTCCGACCCTACATATTTTTGAACTTGATCAATTTGTTCAATTGGAACGTATAATTTATCATTTCCTTGATATTTAATATTTAAGTAATCTTTATGAACACCATTAATCTCTAGTGTTTCTATTCCTAAAAATTTACCAATACCATGGTTTACATGAACAACATAATCCCCAACTTTTAGTTCGGAATAGCTTTTAATTCGCTCGGCATTTGATAACTTTTGCTTGCGTCGCGACTTTTTCACCTTTTTATGGAACAGTTCTTTTTCTGTAATGACAACAAGCTTTTGCATCGGCATTTCAAATCCTGCATGTAAATCACCTACAGCAATTTGCAAACGTCCAGGAAGTAATATATCTGTCGATTCTATAATATCTGCCTCAATATCATAATCACTTAATATATGTTGTAATTTCTTGGCACGCTCTTCATCTGTTCCTAAGATAACTGTTGTAAATTGCCCCTCATTCCACCTATCAATTTCTGTTTTCAAGAGTTGCATTTGCCCATGAAAATCCTGCATTGTTTTACATGTCACATTGACAATATTTTGTGGGTGTGTATGTGCAATGTGACGTAAAAATAATGTTAAATACACAAAACTTCTTTTTTTATGGCGCAAAAATTCTTCAAAGGAATGAGAGAATACCAAGTCTTGAATAATAGCCCCTTCACTAAGAAGTGATGTATACCACTCTGCCTCTTCTGTCTCAAGATGCGATGCTGTCTCTTGAACGCGTGAAATTTCATCTAAAATAACTACACCGTTTTCAGGTAAATAATCTATTAGACTAGCAGGTTCCTTGTAGAAAATAGATAAATACTTAAACATTTGCTCTATATTTTGACCATTCTTTAATAACTCTATCTCATGACTAACCGTTTCTAATACTGCTGTCTTAATCTTGTCATCAGATAATTTTTGCATCGTCTTCATTAGCCCTTTTTCAAGATGCTCTATACCTACACGCAACTCTTCTGGTGAAAATACAAACTCCGTCGCTGGTCCAAACTTTACACTTTCTCTTTTATCTTGAGATCGTTGTTCTTCAACATCGAATAAGCGAATCGAATCAACCTCTGTATCAAAAAATTCAATACGAAACGGCAATTCCTCTGTTAAAGGATAAATATCCAATATTCCCCCGCGCAAGCTAAACTCTCCTGGAGCCTCTACCATTGATTTACGCTCATAACCAATATGATGTAAAGTATGAAGCAATGCATCTAAATCAACCTCTTGCCCTAGATTGATTTCAATTTGCTTTTGCTTCCATAACTCCTTCATAGGCAAAAATCTTCGTAATCCAGCAACAGGGGCAACAATGATACCATTCTCTCCCGCCGCTAAACGATTTAACACTTCAATTCGCTGTGCTTTCAGTTCAGGGCTGGCAACACCAACTTCTGATGCAATTAATTCATTCACAGGATACAGCCAGACGTCCTTTTCACCAAGTAATGATACTAAGTCTTCATAGATTTTTTGTGCTTGATATAAATTGTGTGTCACAACAAGTTGAGACTGCTTTGTCTTTTTATATAAAGCAGCCATTAATAAAGAACGGGAGGAAGTTGCCATCCCTGATACCAGTTGCTCTTTTAATCCTTCTTCTAAACCATTTATAATGGATTGAACCTCTTTATTTTTATAAAATTGCTCTAATAATCCTATCATTTTCAAAACTCCTCTCAACGCAAAGAGCAAGTTACTATATTTTTATGCAAATATTTCAGAAAAAGAAAATAGAAAAATGCTTTGGACACGCCAAAGCGATACGATTTATTGCAAAAACTTTTCATATTCATAATACTCAGGGTAAGATGCAAGTGTTTCTTGACATAATTCACAAATTGTTTTTATATATATATTTCCATTCTCATGAAAATGAATCATATTCAATCTTTCTTGCTCTGTCAGTTGAAACAAAACATCGCTGTATACTTTTTCTGCGGTAATGGAACCTACGTGACAACCACAATGCCCACAATAATAATGTCCGTCCATACTATCCTCCTAAAGGTACAATTACTACTAGTATGGATCAAAACATGATAAAATATTCGAATTTATAAAATTAGTTATTAAAATCGTTCATTACTTGAAGAAACGATTTGTTAAGCCACTCCTCACATGCATTAGCAGCTTTCTCAATAGCATGATTTACATCTACCATTTCTTCCGCTGTAAAACGTCCTAGCACATAGTCTACTACCTTCATTCCATTTTTAGGGCGATCAATTCCCATACGAATACGTTGGAACTCTTGTGTTCCTAAATGAGCGATTGTCGACTTTACTCCGTTATGACCACCCGCACTTCCTTTCATACGAAGGCGTAATTTCCCTACAGGAAGATCTAAATCATCATACATAATAATAAAGTCTTCTAAATCAATCTTATAATAATCCATAAGCGGACGGATGCTTTCTCCAGACAAATTCATATATGTAAGCGGCTTTAATAAAATCACTTTTTCGCCATTCACAAAACCTGCTCCAAACATCCCCTTAAACTTTTGTTCATTTAAAGAAATGTTCCATCGCTTCGCAAGTTCATCAATCGCCATAAATCCAATATTATGCCTTGTTAATTCATATTCTCTACCAGGGTTCCCAAGTCCTACTATTAATTTCATTCTTCCACCACTACTTTCTTTCTACGATACGAAAAGACGTAACCAAATTTGGTTACGTCTCATTCTATCCAATTAATTGAATAATACACTTACAGATTCTTCTTCGTACACACGAATGATTGCTTCTCCAATTAATGGAGCAACAGAAAGTTCGTGTACTTTGTCAATTTTCTTCTCTTCTGGTAATACGATAGAGTTCGTTACTACCAACTCTTTAATATTTGAATTTTCAATGCGCTCAATTGCTGGACCAGATAAAACTGGGTGTGTACAGCAAGCATATACTTCAGAAGCACCATTCTCAACAAGAGCGTTTGCTGCTAATGTAATTGTACCAGCTGTATCAATAATGTCATCAATTAAGATTGCTGTTTTTCCTTCGATATTACCGATAATGTTCATTACCTCAGCTACGTTCGGACGAGGACGACGCTTATCAATAATAGCGATTGGCGCTTTTAAGCGATCAGCCATTTTTCTTGCACGTGTTACACCACCATGGTCAGGAGACACAATTACGATATCTTTAAGACCTTTGGACTCAAAGTAATCAGAAAGAATTGGTACACCCATTAAGTGGTCAATTGGGATATCAAAGAATCCTTGAATTTGTGGAGCGTGTAAATCTAGAGTAATTACACGAGTTGCACCTGCTGTTTCAAGCAAGTTTGCTACAAGTTTCGATGTAATCGGTTCACGAGAACGTGCTTTACGATCCTGACGTGCATAACCATAGTAAGGAATTACAATATTAATTGTTTTTGCAGAGGCACGTTTTAATGCATCAATCATAATAAGTAGTTCCATGATATGTTCGTTTACTGGAAAACTTGTAGATTGAATAATGAATACATCACAACCACGAATACTTTCTTCAATGTTAATTTGAACTTCTCCATCGCTAAAACGGTCAACAGAACATTTCCCTAACTCAACTCCAATATGCTTTGCAATTTGCTCAGCAAGTTCCTTGTTAGAGTTTAAAGAGAATACTTTCAAATTAGAATTTAGATATTGAGTTGACATCTAGATTAACCCTCCACATTATGATTTTTTCTTATTCAGCAATTGATCAACATAATCTTCTTTGTTAACTTGACGCGCACGTGCAATTGATAATGCTTTTGATGGAACATTCTCTGTAATTGTAGAGCCTGCTGCCACATACGCACCATCTTCAACTGTTACAGGAGCAACAAGGTTTGAGTTACAACCAATAAATACGCCATCTCCAATAACTGTTTTGAATTTATTCTTGCCATCATAATTCACTGTAATTGAACCACAACCAAGATTCACGTTTTCTCCAATTTGTGCATCCCCGATATAACTTAAGTGTGAAGCTTTACTTCCATTACCAAAAACAGTTTTCTTGATTTCTACGAAATTTCCAACGCGTACTTCATTACCAATAACGGAATCTGGACGAATATGTGCAAATGGACCAACTGATACTTCTGTACCAATCTTGCTGTCATGCACAGTAGATTGACGAATTGTTGTACCGTCTCCAATTTCACTATCACGAATAACCGTATGTGGTCCAATTTCACAATCAGACCCAATTACAGTCTTGCCCTCAATAATTGTGCCTGGATGAATAACTGTATCACTACCAATAATTGCATCTGCAGAAATATATGTGTTACTTGGATCTATAATTGTAACACCATTTACCATGTTCTTATGATTGATACGATTCTTCATAATGACTTCCGCTTGCGATAGAGCGACTCTGTCGTTTACACCTAACGTTTCATCAAAATGCTCCGTTTGATAAGCCGATACAATATGCCCTTCACCTTTCAAAATTTCAATAACATCTGGAAGGTAGTATTCACCTTGTGCATTATCATTTGAAACTTTAGAAAGTGACGCAAATAGCGCTTTATTATCAAAACAATACGTACCTGTATTAATCTCTTTAATAGTTAGCTCTACTTCATTTGCATCTTTGTGCTCAACAATTTTTTCAACATGACCATTTTCATTACGAACAATACGACCATATCCAGCAGGCTCTTCTATGTATGCCGTTAGCACTGTAGCTTTAGCTCCTGCTTCCTCATGATGTTTTAACAATGCTTCCATTGTTTCTGCAGTTATAAGCGGCGTATCACCACAAATAACCAAAGTTGTTCCTTCTTCATTTGCAAGGATATCAGCAGCCCGATCGACAGCGTGTGCTGTACCAAGTTGTTCTGCTTGTAATGCAAATTCACTTACGTTTCCTAGTTGTTCTTGTACTTTTTCAGCACCATGTCCCACTACCGTCACAAGTTTCTGCAATCCTAATTGAGATACTTGATCCACTACATGCTGTACCATTGGTTTTCCGCATACAGGATGAAGCACTTTGTATAGCTTGGACTTCATACGCGTGCCCTTACCTGCAGCCAGAATCACTGCAAATCTGTTTGACATATAGACCCTCCATCGCAACCTATTTATCCATTAAAGATATTATCCTAAATCATTATATATTTCAAGAAACACAGCATAACTATTAAATTTTACCATAATTCTTATAAAATGGTTTACTCTTGCGTATCTTTTTTTAGAAATAAGCCATACTATTTTAATGGAGTCGAACTTTCTCCATCTTCTTTTCAGTTTGAGGAGGTAACCATCTCGGTTAAAATGGTAAAAAAAAACAAACCCCTGTAAACAATTACAGGAGTTTGTTACAAAATTATAGAGCTCTCATTTTATGAAAAGAGCCCTTTTTATTCGAATTTTACGAAGCTCCAGCTTCTTCAAACTCAACCTCTTCCAACTCGCCTAAACGGTGATACTCAGTTAAAACCGCATCTTGAATTTTTGAGCGTGTGTTAGAATTAATTGGATGAGCAATATCACGAAACTCTCCATCTGGAGTACGTTTACTTGGCATTGCTACAAATAATCCATTATTGCCATCAATTACACGAATATCATGAACAACAAACTCATGGTCTAGAGTAATAGAGGCAATCGCCCTCATACGGCCTTCTGTGTTTACGCGGCGTAATCTTACGTCAGTCACTTCCATCTTGTGTTCACCACCCTTTTCTAAATAAGCGATATGTTTGTATAAATTCCACAAATTTTCTATTTCTCCTCCAATTTTTTAAAAATTTTTAAGATAAAAATTTTTAAAAGAATGGAATATGAGGATTAACAATAGATATCGCTTACAACGATTTATTTCACAAGGGCAATTACTTCTATCTCGACAGAAACATCTTTCGGTAATTTCGCAACTTGTACACAAGAACGAGCTGGTTTATGCGTAGAAAAATAAGATGCATATACTTCATTCACATCATTAAAATCATCCATGTCTTTCAAAAATACAGTTGTTTTTACTACCGTATCCCATGATGCCCCAGCTTCTTCTAATACAGCTTGTAAATTTTGAAATACTTGTTCAGTTTGTACTTTTACATCTCCTGTTACAAGTTCCCCATTTGCCGTTAAGGGAATTTGACCTGAACTGTAAAACATATTGTTCACAACAATTCCTTGTGAATATGGTCCAATGGCTTGTGGCGCCTTATTTGTTTGAACAATTTTCATCACTTTTCACCCTTTAACTTTTTATTGTTATACAAATACCCTACCTACACAAATTCATGAGTCTATAAACAGAACGAAACTTGCTAGTAGGCGATAGAGCTTTAGTTATTACAGAAAGTCCTATCGTCTACTAGCATCTTTAACTATAAAAAAGATAAAGCCCTTTGCCTTACCTTTTTTATTCTGCTCCTACAAGTTCCTCATCAAATGGGACAAGTGAATAGTTTCCCTTCTCCACTTGAATTGTTTTTTCTTTAATATCTACTTCTGACAAACGAATCAATGAGACAAAATTATTAATGAGTCTTTCTTCGATGTCTGTAGATTCTACTAACACACCAATTCCGACTACATTCGCCTTAAACTCTTCTAACATGCTAATCATACCTTGAATCGTTCCGCCAGCTTTCATAAAGTCATCAATAATTAACACATTAGCTCCTTCTGGTAAGCTGCGTTTTGCTAATGTCATTGTTTGAATTCGCTTAGATGAACCTGATACGTAATTAATACTAACTGTCGGTCCTTCTGTTACCTTATTATCTTTCCTTGCAATGACTACCGGTACATCTAAATAGTTTGCTACTGCGTAAGCAAGTGGAATTCCCTTCGTTGCTACAGTCATAACTGCGTCGATAGGTTGTCTTGCAAAAACAGAAGCAAATAAACGCCCTGCGCCATTAATATGACGCGGATTACTCAAAAGATCAGTCATATATAAGTATCCACCTGGTAAAATACGATCTGGATTCTCAAATAAACTACATAGTTCACTAATAACCAGATTCGCCTCTTCTTCACTTATATATGGAATATATTTCACTCCTCCTGCTGCTCCTGGTATCGTTTGCAATGTGCCGACCCCTTGCTGTTCAAACGTTTGCTTAATAATAACTAAATCTTCACTAATAGAAGATTTAGCGGATTGATACCGTTCAGCAAAAAAAGTGAGAGAAACTAGCTGACGAGGATTTTGTAGCAAATAATAAGTCATATCGACCAATCTTGTACTTCGTCTAATTTTCACACTCTCACCTCAAATCACGAATATTCTAAACAAATAATAACGTATTATACGCCTTTATTCAAGCGTTTCTCGCTCTCCTAATAGGCGTACAGCATATACCTGTTCACAAAACCCTTTTAATCCATTATAGATACGATGCATTCTCGAATCATGATGCACAAGTCCAAACACCGTTGGACCACTGCCGCTCATTAAAACCGCATCTGCCCCAAATCGCTTCATCCGTGTTTTAATACGTGCAACTTCAGGATGCATCGCAAATGTCACATCCTCCAATACGTTGCCAACAGCATTACAAATCCCCTGATAATCACCACGATTAATCGCTTCGGCCATTTGATCGACGTCAGGGTGTGTAACACGATTCAACTTTAAATTTCCATATACGTCAGCAGTCGACACACCGATATGCGGCTTCGCTAAAATAACCCAGCAAGATGGAGGTGTTTTTATATGTTCAATCTTCTCTCCTCTTCCTGTTGCAATTGCCGTTCCTCCATACACACAAAAAGATACATCGGATCCAATCTCTGCGCCAAGTTCCGCTAGTTCATCCATTGTAAGTCCTAAATTCCATATTTTATTAAGGCCACGTAATGTAGCAGCTGCATCGCTGCTTCCACCTGCTAACCCTGCTGCCACCGGAATTGTTTTTTCAATCGCAATAGATACACCTTGTTTTACCTGATATTTTTCTTTTAATAATTTTGCTGCCTGATAAGCCAAGTTACGTTGGTCGTCTGGGACATATCGATTATGAGACACGATTTCAATACGATCTTCCGTTAACTCTGTTAGCTCTAAACGATCGGCTAAATCGATTGTTGTCATAATCATTTTTACTTCATGATAGCCGTCTTGTCTTTTTCCCAGTACATCTAACGACAAATTAATCTTTGCTGGTGCTTTCACTAGTAGCTTCAATCTATTCACCCACTCTATGTACTCAATCTTTTATCGTTTATTTTACCATAAATTTATAGTAAGGCGATGACACTTCCCTAATTATAACGAAAAGCATGTAGAATGAAACTACTTATGCAAAATGATGACACCTTTTGGCGTGCAAAAAGCCGAGGATTTTCACCTCGGCTACCGCAGCATAGGAATATGTTACAACTACTGATTTTGTTTCATTAATTGCTTCTCAGCAATTTCAATAGCCCGTTTCACCATATTACCAGCATCTTTCGCACGAATTCCGCCCCATCCTTCTTTCTGAACAACATCGTAAAATCCAAGCTCTTTTGCCAGCTCTTCTTTAAATCGATTTGACATGACTCCTCTTCGTCTACTCAATGCAAATTACCTCCTTATTTTGCTACGGTATAGTTAGTATGCAAAAACATAAAACGTTTCATTTGTGGGAAAATATGTAACACGTCATATAATTAACCTAAAAACACCTCATTATGAGGGTCATCATAAAATGTTAATTCCACTGTTTCTGTTAAAACATCTGCATAACTATAGGAAACACGCTGTAATGTATCTTCTTGTTGATCGAGCTGCACAACAAACACAGAACGATATGTCTCTGCTAATACACCCGATTGCTCTACCGTTTTTCTTCTACCACTATTCGCCTTTAACATAAGACGCTTTCCAAGATGATGATCTAATTCGTTTTTAATTTCATCTAAACGTTTTGCCATATGCTTAGCTACACCTCGCTGTAATTTAGAGTGAATACTTAAGAACACATGATCCCTCTATCCTAATGATACAGTGCAACTTTAATGAGTGGGGGCTTTCTTCATCCCCACTCATTATAAGCTCTCACCAATCGGGCTGTTACAGGCAGTAAGGATCCCACCTATCTTCCTTGCTTCTCTCTGGATCCTGAGGTAGGATTGCCCATTCATGCTGGATAAATTACACGAACAAGCCCTACTATTAGCTGCGCTTACTGCCTTTGAATAGATAGAAGAAGTACTATATTGTAAAAGTATTATTTATAGTTTGTTCGTTCCTATCTTCTTTTATCCAAACACCCATAAAACATTAAGTATAGATATATAATTATAGGCATTATATTCCACCTACTAAAAAAGCAAGATACCTATGTACCTTGCTTACTCATCATAATATTGAAATGGTAGCCCTGTTCGTAAAATACCTCGCGTTTCAACGCCACCAAGACCTTTTTCACCAGTAATTGTATTACGCACAACATCCCATACGTTTACACGTTCCATAAAAGAAGTAAAACTAACTTTTCCTACTACATATACAGGATCCAAAGCATGAATATTAATACGGGAAGGAGAACTAGCAAAATTAGCACCTGCTCGAATTAAAGCTTCAAAGTGTGATTGACACGCTCCCGCAAAAATAACAAGCTGATCTAATGATGGATATTTTTTTCTTACTTCACGAACTGCCTGTACAAAGTGTCTAGAATGCCTGTAGGCTGCTAAATCTCCCATTACCCCTTTTGACTTTGTATACGCATCATGACCTGTTATGACTAAAATATCTGGTCGAAAATGATTGATTAAATCCACTACCTTTTCATGCATTTCTGTTTCCTTACAATGAATTCCTTGCACTGGAACTCCTATCTTTGTATATAAATCTAAACATTTCCGTAAATATAATGGATCCCCATCTATATGCAGTACCCTTCCCGGCATTTGAAAGTAACTCACCTCATTCGTATAGCCACCTGTGGAAGTATGTTCATGCCGCTCTTTCATGAGTACATAATCTTGTTGAAATAGACGATATGTGCGCTCCATCTTCTCCTTTTCGCGCTTTTCTCTTTTTTTATACTCACGCTGATTAATAATAATTAAATCCTCAAGTGGAGCGTCCGCAACAAGCCTAACTTCTTCTCCAAATAAAATTGCCATTTCTCCTTTTATCTCTATAATACGAAAAAGTATATCCCGATTATACGATTGTCGTTCTACTAAATCTCCAACATGTACAGCCATTCTCCTACCTCCAAACTCATTAGGCCATCTCACTAACCATCTTCTGTTCATAACCTATGAGCTTAGGAGAGGAAAGGTGACAAAAAGGACAGCTCTATTTAAGCTGTCCTTTATTATTTATTTAAATTTTTATCCGCTATTTTATAGTAGCTGGTTAGTGCGAGCTCCTAGTCAGCGAAGGATAACGCTCCACACTGATTCATACTTTACTTCATCTTATGAGGAACGAGCGCATTACTTAACATTGCAAATTCTTCAATGGATAACGTTTCACCTCGACGTTTCGGATCAATTCCTATCTCTGTTAAAATTCGCTCTAACAATTCTTTATCTTTCGGAAAATCATTTAAGTTATTTGATAAATTATTCATTAATGTTTTACGGCGTTGTGCAAAGCTTGCTCGTACTACCTCAAAGAAAAACTTTTCGTCTATTACTTCTACAATTGGCTTCGGACGTTTTAAAAGACGAATAACGGATGAATCCACATTTGGTTGTGGAACAAATACCGTACGCGGAACTGTCATAACTGTCTCTACTTCTGTATAATATTGAATTGCAATGGATAAAGAACCATAATCTTTTGTTCCCGGCTTAGCAGCCAAACGATCTCCTACCTCTTTTTGCATCATCACTACAAACCCACGAACAGGGAGCTTTTCTTCAAGCAATTTGAACAAAATTGGCGTTGTCACGTAATATGGTAAATTAGCTACCACCATTACGTCTTGTCCTTCTTCGAATTGTTCTTGAAATACTTCGTGCACATTTGCTTTTAAAACATCTTTATTAATAATCGTCACATTATCATATGGGGCTAACGTCTCATCTAAAATGGGTAATAGTCTTTGATCAATTTCAAAAGCTACTACTTTTTTGGCACGTTTCGCTAATTGCTCTGTTAAAGCTCCAATACCAGGACCAATTTCAATAGCTCCGCCTTTAGGGCCGATCTCTGCATAATCAACAATGCGATTTAATACATTTGTATCAATTAGGAAATTTTGTCCCAAACTTTTTTTAAATGAAAATCCGTACTTTTCAACAATATCTTTTGTACGATTTGGCGTTGCGATATCCTTCATTTCTTTTCCTCCTGTAATACTTGCTTATAAGCTGTTGCAAATGCCTCCTTAGAAACTTGAAACATTTGTAACCGTTTATGTAACTGCTTCGCATTTGTATAACCAATCTTTAATAGCTTACCCATTCTTTCCCGACGACTTTTTGCCATCTCTCCGCCCACTAGGCCAGCATCAACTAGATCGCTCCAACTAATTTCACTTGTGTAATCTTCCATTTCTTCATGAACATTTTCTAATGCACGGCGAATAGATTCATTAGAAGCATGCTCAATACCGACACCTTTTTTTCTCTTAGCCAGTGCTTCCTCCTTTGGTAAAAAAGCATGCTTACAGCCCGGTACTTTTTCAGATAAGATTTTTCGAATACGCTCTCCAGGATAATCTGGATCAGTAAAAATAATAACGCCCCGTTTTTGTTGCGCTAATTTCACTTGTTCAATAACATGACTACCAATTGCTGAACCGTTCGTTTCAATTGTATCTGCATCTACAGCGCGTTTAATGGCAACTGTATCATCTTTACCTTCTACAACGATAATCTCTTTTATTTTCATGACTGCCTCCACACTCATTTCGTCTCTACTTAGTAAAACAAAAAAACGGATACTTTTCCATTATTATTTTCACATTCACACAATTAAAAAAAGGAAAAGAATGGGTAATCTGTACCCTTTGTAAAGGACATTTTAGGGCACCCCCATTCTTTTTTTATTTCACACCAAACAAAGCCTTTGCATTCTCCGTTGTTATTTTTGCAACTTCATCATATGAAATACCTTTTAGATTTGCAATTTCTTCTGCTACAAGCTTAACATAGCTTGGTTCATTTCGCTTTCCACGGAACGGATGTGGTGTTAAATATGGACAATCTGTTTCTATTAATAATTTTTCCATTGGAATTTCCGTAGCTACTTCCTTCGGTTTTTTTGCATTTTTGAATGTTACTGGCCCTCCTAATGAAATGAGGAAATTCATATCAATGCATTGCTTTGCTACTTCTACACTTCCACTAAAACAATGCATAATGCCTCCTACTTCAGCTGCATTCTCCTCTTGTAAAATATCGACAATGTCTTGTGTCGCTTCACGATTATGAATAATAATTGGTAATTTTACTTTCTTAGCTAATTGAATCTGTTTGCGGAATACTTCTTTTTGCACTTCTTTCGGAGACTTGTCCCAATGATAATCTAGCCCCATTTCACCAAGGGCAACTACTTTCGGATGAGCAGCTAACTCTTCTAACCAAACGATATGCTCTTCCTTCATATCAATTGCATCAACAGGATGCCAACCAACTGCTGCATAAATAAAGTCATATGTTTCTGCAAGTTCAATTGCCTTCTTTATCGTTACTTCATCAAAACCAACAACAACTGTATACGCTACCCCAGTCTCTTTCATCCTAGCAATAACTTCCTGTAAGTCTTCCTCAAATTGCTCTGCGTTTAAATGTGAATGCGTATCAAACAACATGTCAAATAACTCCTTTTATTTAAAATAAATGCTACTAAAAAACACTTTCTAACGATAGAATGCCGGTAATATTACAATATAAGTCAAAAGTGAAATCCTTAGTAAGAAAAAAGATGCTTCACGAATGTTACACGTGAAACACCTCTTTTTTTGTCATAATTACTTGATTTTTGTACCATTTGGTAAGTTTTGATCAACTGTTGCTAACGATAGGACACCGTCTTCTTCACCCGCTAAAATCATACCTTGTGATAATTCACCACGTAATTTCACTGGTTTTAAATTCGTTACACAAATAACTTTTTTACCTTTTAAGTCTTCTGGTGTATAGAATTTCGCAATTCCAGATACAACTTGACGTTTTTCTGTCCCTAAATCCAATTGGATTTTTAGTAATTTATCTGCTTTTTTCACCGGTTCTGCTTCGATTACTTCTGCCACACGCAATTCTACTTTAAAGAAATCATCAATCGTAATTTCTTCTGCTTTCGGTTCTTCTTTCTTCTCTTCAACTTTAGGAGCAGAACCCTTCATTTGTTCTTTAATATAAGCAACTTCTACTTCTACTTCTAAACGTGGGAAAATTGGTTGTCCTTTTACAACTTTTGTACCAGTTGGGATACATCCAATTGTAGAAAGGCTCTCCCAAGATTGATATGCCTCATCAGTAATACCAAGTTGTTCAAAGATTTTACCTGATGTTGTTGTTAAGAATGGCATAAGCATGATACTTGTTTGACGTAACATTTCTGCTAAATGTGCCATAACAGATGCCAGTTTCTCTCGATCTTTCTCATCTTTTGCTAATACCCATGGCTGTGTTTCATCGATATATTTATTCGTACGACTAATGAATTGCCAAATAGAACTTAATGCTACCGAGAATTCCATATTTTCCATTGCTTCTTCTACTTTTTGTAATGTATCGGTTGCAAAATTTACTAACGCTTCGTCAAATTCTGTGACCTTTTCTTTAAATGCAGGGATTTGACCGTCAAAGTACTTATCGATCATTGCAACTGTACGATTTAATAAGTTCCCTAAGTCATTTGCAAGGTCAAAGTTAATCCGTTCAACAAAACCTTCCGGTGTAAATACACCATCTGATCCAAATGGAACTTCGCGAAGTAAGTAATAACGTAATGCATCTAATCCATAACGATCAATTAATGTAACAGGATCAACGACATTCCCTTTCGATTTGCTCATTTTTCCATCTTTCATTAAAATCCAGCCATGAGCAAATACTTTCTTCGGAAGTGGTAAATCTAGTGCCATTAAAATAATTGGCCAATAAATTGTGTGGAAACGAACAATTTCTTTTCCTACTAAATGAACATCTGCTGGCCAAAACTTTTTATACTTCTCTGCATTTTCTGTTCCATATCCTAATGCTGTAATATAATTTGATAATGCATCTACCCATACGTAAATAACATGTTTGGGATTTCCTGGGACACGA
This sequence comes from Bacillus cytotoxicus NVH 391-98, assembly GCF_000017425.1. GTDB lineage: Bacteria > Bacillota > Bacilli > Bacillales > Bacillaceae_G > Bacillus_A > Bacillus_A cytotoxicus. Next base: position 42,394 of record NC_009674.1, on the reverse strand, counting down.
ATTCCCCAGTCAAATGAAGTACGTGAAACAGCTAAATCTTCTAATCCTGGTTTAATGAAGTTATTAATCATTTCATTTTTACGTGATTCTGGCTGAATGAAATGAGGATTCTCTTCATAGAACTTTAATAGTCGATCTACATATTTACCCATTCTAAAGAAATAGGATGCTTCACGAACAAGTTCTACAGCATGTCCACTATCAGGGCTTTTTCCACCAACTACTTTACCATTTTCCATAATTGGATCAACTAATTGATGTTCCGTATAGAATGTTTCATCCTGTACAGAGTACCATCCTTCGTATTCATCTAAGTAAATATCACCTTGATCAACTAATTGTTTGAAAATCTTTTCTACTACTTCTTTATGACGATCTTCTGTTGTGCGAATAAAATCATCATAAGAAATATCCATTTTATTCCATAAATCTTTAATTCCCGCAACAATGTCATCAACATAAGCTTGTGGTGTTACTTGTAACTCTTCTGCTTTCTTTTGAATCTTTTGTCCATGTTCATCAGTACCTGTTAAGTAATGAACATCATACCCTTGCATGCGTTTGTAGCGTGCCATTGCATCTCCTGCTACTGTTGTATAAGCATGTCCAATATGGAGCTTTCCGCTTGGGTAATAAATTGGAGTAGTAATATAAAAGGATTTTTTTTCCTCTGTCATTATTTTGAACCTCCCAAATGACCTCATATGTATTTATAAACAGTATATCAAAAACTGACGCATAAAAACGAATTAATGCTCGATATCTTTATCATCTATTACTCATATTTCACGAAAATATACAAAAAGGAGAAGAAATATCATCATTATGGAACTTCCCCTATCTTCTATTCGCTTAGAGGCGAGAGTTTTTCAGCTAAGATGATAAAATACTTGCGCAAATATTGTCGATTCTATTATAAATAAGAAGTATAAAAAATCTAGAATTTAAGAATTGACGGAAATGTAAATGATTGGTATCATATGTTCATAGGGTATTTTGTCGAAAAATGACGAATTAAAATATAGACTCGAAAAATTACAAACTATGAGGAGGATAACGAATATGAAATCTACTGGTATTGTTCGTAAAGTTGATGAATTAGGCCGCGTGGTAATTCCGATCGAACTACGTCGTACATTAGGTATTGCAGAAAAGGATGCTCTTGAAATTTACGTGGATGACGAAAAAATCATCCTAAAAAAATACAAACCAAACATGACTTGCCAAGTAACTGGTGAAGTATCAGATCATAACTTATCTTTAGCTGACGGTAAAATTATCTTAAGCAAAGAAGGCGCTGAGCAAATCTTAAACGAATTACAACACTACATTCAATCAGCAAAATAAGCTTCTCAATTATGAGAAGCTTATTTTTTATCAATATGATAGATTTGATAGACATCTCGTTTCGATAGGTTTCGATCTTTTGCAACTTGTTTTATTGCATCCTTTGAGGACATGCCTTGCTCGTTTATATACTGTTCAATATGATCATATACTGAAATAGTTTCCCACCATTCCACCTCAGAAACAGCTTCCTCTTTTGATCCAGATACTAATATACAAAATTCGCCACGTACTTCATTCTTCCTTGTCCATTCGATCGCCTCTTCAATTGATCCTCGAATAAACTCTTCAAATTTCTTTGTTAATTCTCGGCATAATACAATTTCCCTATTACCGAATACTTCTTTCATAGAAAGTAACGTATCGTCTAATCGATGCGGTGCTTCATAGAACATCATCGTAGTTGAAACATACCGTAGTTTCTCTAATTCTGCTTTACGTTCTTTTTTATTTCTTTGTAAAAATCCATAGAAATAAAAATGTTTCGTTTCTAACCCTGATGCAATGAGTGCTGTAAGAGCAGCATTTGCTCCCGGAAGTGGAATAACGTGATATTGTTTTCCCACAGCCTCTACTACAACATCATATCCTGGATCAGAAATACAAGGCATACCAGCATCGCTTACAAGAGCTATTGTCTTTCCCTCTTCTAGCTTAGCTAAAATCTTTTGACCACTTACTCCTTTATTATGTTCATGATAGCTCATAACTGGCGTTTCAATTTCAAAATAGTTACAAAGCTTTTTCGTCTGCCTTGTATCTTCAGCAGCAATAATATCAGCCTCTTTCAATATTCGAACCGCTCGAAATGTCATATCTTCTAAATTGCCAATTGGAGTTGGTACTAAGTATAAAACTCCCTCTTCAGTCTGTTGAAAGCTTTTTTGCTGCCACATAACGTTCTCCTTTTTGCATATATTCTTCTTTGTCTTTCCTCTTTAACTGCTTAAAATAATATTCAGCTTGCATAGCTGTTCGTTTTTCTTCATGAACTTCGAGATATTTCAATACAACTGGAAGCCTAGCACGCGTATATTTAGCTCCCTTTCCATTGTTATGAGTCTGAATTCGCTTTTCTATATGATTTGTATAACCTGCATAATAGCTACCGTCTGAACATTCCACTACATAAAAATAATGTTTATTCTTCTCCATACAAAATGCTGCGCATCTCCTTCGTATATTCATTGTTCTCATCATATACAAAAAGCGGTGGTAAAATCTTCAGATCAGCGCTACCATCCTTAATTCCTTCAATTAATAATGTATTTGCTTCCTTACCTGCTTTTGGATATACAAATTGTACACGTTTTGGCTCAATTTTATATTTCCTCATTAACGTTACAATATCGAGCAATCGACCTGGTCGATGTACAAAAGCTACTTTTCCGCCTTGTTTCACCAATTGACTACTAGCACGTACCACATCTTCTAATGTACACATAATTTCATGCCGTGCGATTGCTAAATGTTCATTTATATTTTTCTCCGATGATTTTGGTGTTTGAAAATAAGGAGGATTGCACGTAACAAAATCATATTGATGATGCCCTAATGTTTGCGGCATATCCTTTAAATCCCCATGAATTAAATGAATTCTTTCTTCTAAACGATTGTATTGAACACTTCTTATTCCCATATCATATAATCGCTCTTGAATTTCTACACCAGTGATTTTCCCTTTTGTTCTTTTACTTAATAACAGTGGAATGACTGCATTCCCCGTACATAAATCAAGCAAATTTCCTCTTTGAATCGGAACCCAAACGAAATTTGCAAGTAACACTGCATCTAAAGAAAAATTAAATACAGACGGACTTTGAATAATTTTCATCTCTTCAGTTAGTAAGTAATCTAAACGCTCATCTCCATATAACTCCATATATGATATCCTTTCTTTCAATTAACCTATCCTACTTCATTATCCATTAACGTAAAATTAAAGTTTATTTTGTCCAATCTTACGCTCATGTATAAAAAATTACCTTTCCAATACATTGGAAAGGTAATTTTATTTTTTATTTAAAAATGACAGACAGAATAAACAATCTCCCTCTTTACGTACACTTCCATAATGTAAATTACAAATGTGAAACCCCTCTTGATACAAGCGAGCTAAATTATCATATCCTTCGCCAATATCTGTTTTAGGTTTTACTTCTTTACGTTTTTGAGTTTTTTGCTTTTCCTTAGTCTGCGCTTCCTCAAAACGACGTCGCAAATTCTCATTTTCCATTTTAATATGTTGGTTTTCTTCCAATAACTCGGCAAGATGTTGTTTTAATTCTCCCAACTGCTTATATAAATGTCCAATTTGCTCTTCCATACTAGAAACCGCTCCAAAAATATCTTTTTTCTCCACAAGCACCCACCTCGTTAATCTGTGGTTTGACTCGAAACGACCCCTTCATTTATTAATTCATCTAACGTATATTCAACTATCCGTTCCTTGTCTACTAGTTCCACCTGTATTAATCTTTCTAAAATATTTAATCCGATGACACGTCCAAGACCATTTGGTGTTTGTATGCGCTGATCTAAATCAGGAAGTTGCTCCTTTGCCGCCTCATATTCATCATTCTCATATTTTAAGCAACACATTAAACGACCGCATAAACCTGAAATTTTCGTAGGATTTAATGATAAATTTTGATCCTTAGCCATCTTAATAGATACAGGTTCAAAATCTCCTAAAAAAGTAGAACAACAAAGCATACGACCACATGGCCCAATACCGCCTAGCATTTTAGCTTCATCTCGAACACCAATTTGTCTTAATTCAATTCTTGTTCGGAAGATTGCTGCTAAGTCTTTTACAAGCTCACGGAAATCAATTCGCCCATCCGCTGTAAAATAGAAAATAATCTTATTGCGATCAAACGTATACTCTACGTCTACCAATTTCATATCAAGGTTGTGGTCCGCCACCTTTTGTTGACAAACTTGATATGCTTCTTTTGCAGCATGCTTGTTCTCTTCAACAATGGTCCGATCATTTTCATTTGCAATGCGAATAACTTTCTTTAGTGGTAATACAACATCATTTTCATCTACTTGTTTTTTTGTAATAACCACTTTCCCATATTCAATCCCTCTTACAGTTTCTACGATTACAAACTCATTTTCCGAAATATCGAATTGATTGGGATCAAAGTAATATACCTTTCCGGCCTTCTTAAAGCGAACACCTACTACATCATACAAAACGGTCATCCCTCCTGTAACCGCAACACTAACTGCTCGAACACAAGCTGCGCATTTACATTAGCGTTGATTCTATTTTTTGCCTCTAATATATATAAAAGGGCTGATACAATGCGCTTCTGAGCATAAGAGAAAGTTGCAAACATCTCCTTCTGCTCTTGAAAAACGAGACGATCTTCCTCTCCTAGCTGAACATATAATAAATCCTTATAAATAAGGAGTAGCATATCTAAACCTAGTTGTAATTGTTCCTTCTCTCCAAAGTGTTTCCCCCATTTTTCTTGTACAAAAAAAAGAGAGGTTTTATCTTTTTCGAGCGCTTCACATAATTTTATCACTAAAGTTCGTGCTTGTGCAAACCATTCATCATTGCACAGAGATAATGCTTCTTCAAAACTATTCGTAATTTGAGCTGCAAGAGTAGATAAGGAAACCGTTATTCCTTCATCCTGTAATCTCTTAATTAAAGATGCTGTAGGAAGTGACCGAAAAGTCACTACTTGGCAGCGAGATAAGATTGTATTTAATATTTGATGACTTTGTTCCGTAAGCAAAATTGCAGTCGTATCACTACTTGGTTCTTCTAAAAACTTTAATAGAGTATTGGCAGCATTGGCTGTCATTCGGTCTGCATGCTCAATAATATATATCTTCTTATTTGCTTCTAAACCTGTTTTTGAAAACTCTTCTTGTAAGTCATGGATTTGTTGTTTTTTAATAGAAAGTCCATCTGGCTTTACAAGATGTAAATTAGGATGATTCCCCGAATCAATCCGACGACAATTGATACATGTATGACATGGTTCTACACCACTTCTTTGCATACAAAGAAAACTTTTTGCCATTTGAATTGCCGTTGCAAACTTTCCAGTTCCTTTCGCGCCTTCTAACAAATAAGCATGGGATATACGCTCTTTTGCAATACTATTGATTAACATCTTTACACCGATGGGTTGTATAGCAGAAAGCTGCTCCCACGTCTTCGTCATAATGCATACCTCACTTATCCTATACTTTCCTTCTATTATAACAATTTACTTTCTATAAGCTGAATAACTTCTTCTACTACATTCTCCATTGGCTGATCTGCATTCACTACTACAATGCGATCTTTGAACCGTTCTACAATTTGTAGATAGCCCTCACGTACAAGACGATGAAATGCAATACTTTCCATATCTAAACGATTCACTTCTCTTGCAGCATCTTTTTCAATACGTGCCAAACCAACTTCTGGCGCAATATCTAAATAAATTGTTAAGCTCGGCATACAGTCTTCTGTAGCAAAGCGATTCATTTCATATACTTTATCAATCCCTAATCCTCTTGCATATCCTTGATAAGCAAGAGAGCTGTCAATAAAACGATCACACAATACAAGCTGATCTGCCTCTAATGCTGGCATAACTTTTTCTACTAAATGTTGCCTCCTTGCTGCTGCATATAATAAAGCCTCTGTACGAGCTTCCATCGTTGTATACTCTTTTTTATGTAAAATCGTTCGAATTTCTTCTGAAATAGCAATTCCACCTGGTTCTCTTGTTGCAATTACTTTCTGTCCCTTATTTTCAAAATATGGTAATAACTTTGTAATTAATGTTGATTTTCCTGACCCTTCTGGTCCTTCAATTGTTACAAATAATCCCTTCATCCTAAAACCTACTTTCTCTCTATAACATATACCTTTATATACGCTGGATTCCCTTGAAAACGAGCTCCAGTTCTTTCTAAATGGGCCATCTCTCTTATATGCTCTAAGCGAATTGTTTCCCCATACATAATCAGTGGTATTCCAGGTGGATATGGAATAACCATCTCTGCTGCTATCATACCAACAGCTTCTTCTATAGGTACTCGTTTCGTCTCATATTCCTCTAAATGTTTATATGTAAACGGTAAAAGAGAAATCCCTCCTTTATAAGTATAACGAATAGAAGGTCTCTTGTCTGTTATCTTATAATGGCTTAGCAGTGATCGCATGGTTTCTATTCCTTTCATGTATTTCTCATTTACTTGTAACGGTAAAATAAACAGTACGTTATACGGATCTGCCATTTCTGCATATATACCAGCCTGTTCAAACAGGGACTGTAATTCATACCCAGACAATTGACAACGACTTTGTACAGTAACCTTGAGTTCATCCTGTAATGGATATTGCAAAATCTTTATTTGCGGAATAGAATGTAATGCCTCTTTAAATTGATTGATGAACTCAATAATGGAATGATAACCCTTTTCTTTCATATTTGCTAATGCAAAACGAGCGATATCCAAAGAAGCCATAATTGGATAGGATGGGCTACTAGATTGTAACATATTTAAATAACGAAAAACTTTCTCTCCATTTATTAAATCACTATTTATATGTAAATAAGACCCCATCGTCATTGCAGGTAATGTTTTATGTGCAGACTGCACTACAATGTCCGCACCATACGCGACCGCTGATTGAGGAAATGGTTCCCCCAAACAAAAATGTGCCCCATGTGCCTCATCTACTAATACAGGTATTTGATGCTGATGCGCATAGGCGATACTTTCTTTTAAATTGACGCCCATACCATAATAATTAGGGTGTGTTAAAATAAGTGCTTTAGCATTTGGATACTGGTCAATAGCCTTTTTTATGGTTTCATTATGGACGCCAACAGGCACATGATATACCTCATCAATCCACGGGTCTAAAAATACTGGATTAGCACCTGCTAACTTTAAAGCATTTATAATGGATTTATGACAATTTCTTTGTACAAGAACAATGTCCTCTTCCCCGCAGCAAGATAAAACCATTGCTAAATTTCCAACTGTAGAGCCATTAACTAAAAAGTAACTTTTCTGCACTTCATATACATCAGCCAGCAATCGTTGTGCCTCGTCTATACATTCAGAGGGACTATGTAAATCATCTAATCCTGTTAATTCAGTTACATCAATAGAAAGTATATCTTTAAAGCTGTCGATCGCTTCTTTAGGGAAATTCAAACCATTTTTATGACCTGGAACATGTAAAGATAACGGTTGTTGTTGTTTAAAGCGTACTAATGCTTCATATAACGGTATTTGATTTTGATTCATATGTACCTCTTCCTAACTTTTCTTTCTCCATCTATTATACTCAAACCAAAAAAAATAATAGGCATATGCCTATTTAAAAATATGATACTTCTATTTTCTTTAATTGTTTCAAATAATATATATATTTTGGATCATTTGTCTCAGTATTCACCATATCCTTTTCACATTCATCACAAATGAAACGATCTTGAACATATATCCCTTCATTTCTTTTATGCTCACATATAATGCAAATTTCATTTAGCGGTTCCATACTTTATCCTCCTTCCAATTCAACTGAATATATTTTACATTTCTATTCCTTAACACTTTTCAGAAAAATATACGCCCTTTTGTTATATATAATATGAAGTGCTTCTAGGCAATGTGTTTGTATTTCATACAATGCTGAAAAACTTCTGCTATGTTTTTCTCAAATTCCTTTTTAAAACAAAAAACACGAATCGATTGATTCGTGTTTAAATTGCTTGGCGACGTCCTACTCTCACAGGGGCAAGGCCCCAACTACCATCGGCGCTAGAGAGCTTAACTTCCGTGTTCGGTATGGGAACGGGTGTGACCTCTCTGCCATCATCACCAAACTATTGAAGGGATATTCCTTCAAAACTAGATAACATTTGCTTCATATTGAATTCAGCTCCAGCGACTCTGAACAAGTCGCTGGAGCTTTTTTATTGGTTAAGTCCTCGATCTATTAGTATTCGTCAGCTCCACGTGTCACCACGCTTCCACCTCGAACCTATCAACCTGATCATCTTTCAGGGATCTTACTAGCTTACGCTATGGGAAATCTCATCTTGAGGGGGGCTTCATGCTTAGATGCTTTCAGCACTTATCCCTTCCGCACATAGCTACCCAGCGATGCCCTTGGCAGAACAACTGGTACACCAGCGGTGCGTCCATCCCGGTCCTCTCGTACTAAGGACAGCTCCTCTCAAATTTCCTACGCCCACGACGGATAGGGACCGAACTGTCTCACGACGTTCTGAACCCAGCTCGCGTACCGCTTTAATGGGCGAACAGCCCAACCCTTGGGACCGACTACAGCCCCAGGATGCGATGAGCCGACATCGAGGTGCCAAACCTCCCCGTCGATGTGGACTCTTGGGGGAGATAAGCCTGTTATCCCCGGGGTAGCTTTTATCCGTTGAGCGATGGCCCTTCCATGCGGAACCACCGGATCACTAAGCCCGACTTTCGTCCCTGCTCGACTTGTAGGTCTCGCAGTCAAGCTCCCTTATGCCTTTGCACTCTACGAATGATTTCCAACCATTCTGAGGGAACCTTTGGGCGCCTCCGTTACACTTTAGGAGGCGACCGCCCCAGTCAAACTGCCCACCTGACACTGTCTCCCGGGTCGATAAGACCCGTAGGTTAGAATTTCAATACAGCCAGGGCGGTATCCCACCAGCGCCTCCACCGAAGCTAGCGCTCCGGCTTCAAAGGCTCCCGCCTATCCTGTACAAGCTGTACCAAAATTCAATATCAGGCTACAGTAAAGCTCCACGGGGTCTTTCCGTCCTGTCGCGGGTAACCTGCATCTTCACAGGTACTATAATTTCACCGAGTCTCTGGTTGAGACAGTGCCCAAATCGTTACACCTTTCGTGCGGGTCGGAACTTACCCGACAAGGAATTTCGCTACCTTAGGACCGTTATAGTTACGGCCGCCGTTTACTGGGGCTTCAGTTCAGAGCTTCGCTTACGCTAACCCCTCTCCTTAACCTTCCAGCACCGGGCAGGTGTCAGCCCCTATACTTCGCCTTACGGCTTCGCAGAGACCTGTGTTTTTGCTAAACAGTCGCTTGGGCCTATTCACTGCGGCTTTCCGTTAAGAAAGCACCCCTTCTCCCGAAGTTACGGGGTCATTTTGCCGAGTTCCTTAACCAGAGTTCTCTCGCTCACCTTAGGATTCTCTCCTCGCCTACCTGTGTCGGTTTGCGGTACAGGCACCTTTTATCTCGCTAGAAGCTTTTCTTGGCAGCGGGGAATCGAAGACTTCGCTCCATAAGGAGCTTCCCCATCACAGCTCAGCCTTCGCGGTAAGCGGATTTGCCTACTTACCAGCCTAACTGCTTGGACGTGCACAACCAATCGCACGCTTCTTCTATCCTTCTGCGTCCCTCCATTGCTCAAACGATAAAGAGGTGGTACAGGAATATCAACCTGTTGTCCATCGCCTACGCCTGTCGGCCTCGGCTTAGGTCCTGACTAACCCTGAGCGGACGAGCCTTTCTCAGGAAACCTTAGGCATTCGGTGGACGGG
>NC_009674.1:12500-27500 GCF_000017425.1 Bacillus cytotoxicus NVH 391-98 | reverse complement strand
TTGCAATAACTGTTACCATACCGCCACCAGCTGTACCTTCAACTTGTTTTTCACCAAGTTCCTCTTGTGCTTTCGCCATTTGTTTTTGCATTTTTTGCATTTGTTTCATCATATTATTCATATTTCCCATTCCGCCACGCATCATAATAAATTCCTCCTAAACATTCTTATTCTTTTATTTCAATTAGTTGTTGCCCTACTAATTTTACAGCCTCTTCTATGAGAGGATCCACCCTTTGTTCCTTTGATTCCTCTGAGTTTCCGCCTTCACGTTGTAAAAATTCTTCACGGATTTTTCCCCAATGATCTTTCGGAATTGCAATCATATTTAATCTTTTACCGACCAATTCAAATAGAATCTGTTCTACGGTATCCATCGCTTCACGGTTCTCACTTGCCATTTTACAATGAATCTCGTACTGGAAGGCTAAGACATATGAATCCTCAGAAGCTGCAACTGGTTCACTATTTTCTAATAACACGGCAAATGCTACTTTGTTGTAAGATTTCAATCTCCCTAGTAACTCGCCCCATATAGACTTTAGTTGTTCTAAATCTTGGCGTTTCGCTTGCTTTAACACTTCATGTACACGGCCAACAGGAATTTTCATATTTCCTGTTCGCACTGGTTTTGGTGCTGTACGAGTTTCTCTTACTTCCTGCTGGACACCAGCAGGAACACCATTCTTTTTCACATCTGCTAGCTCTTTTTCCAGCTGTTGCATTCTGTTTATAATTGCTTGTAGGCGGTCAGTTCCATTTGCTTGCACCATAAATTGCTGACAAAGTTGAACCATAACCACCTCTAGGAAAATTCGTGGATGATTTGTCCATTTCATTTCCTGTTGCCCCTTGCTAAGCGTATGAATGATTTCATAAATCACTTCAGGCCGCATAGCCTCACTTAACATACGAAACTGATCGTCTACAATGACCCGTTCTAGCATATGTTCTAATTGTGGTGAAGTTTGATATAAGAGCATATCCCGATAGTAATAAATAAAGTCTTCCATAAAACGAACAGGATCTTTTCCTTTACTCATCATATCATCAATAATACGTAACGCTCTCGATACATCATTATCACGTATACACTCTACAAGATTACCTAAATATTGTTGTGAAACAGAACCCGTTACGGCTAAAACATCCTCAGTCGTAACTATTTCATCACTATAAGAAATAGCTTGGTCAATTATACTAAGTGCGTCGCGCATTCCACCTTCAGCAGCACGCGCAACAATTTGCAACGCTTCATTTTCTACCTTTGTACCTTCGTTTGTTACAACAGTTTCTAATCTCTCTACGATATCATGAACTGATATTTTTCGAAATTCGAAACGTTGACACCTTGAAATAATTGTCGGTGGAATTTTATGAGGTTCTGTTGTTGCTAAAATAAAGATAACATGTTGTGGGGGTTCTTCTAATGTTTTCAAAAGTGCATTAAAAGCTCCCATAGAAAGCATGTGAACTTCATCGATAATGTATACTTTATATTTCACTGCACTTGGGGCATATTTTACCTTATCTCTAATATCTCGAATTTCATCTACACCGTTATTTGAAGCCGCATCAATTTCTAATACATCCGAAATAGATCCTTGTGTAATGCCTAAGCATGCAGGACATTCATTACAAGGTTCAGCTACTGGGGCATGCTCACAGTTAATTGCCTTAGCAAATACTTTTGCAATTGTTGTTTTACCTGTTCCCCTAGGACCAGAAAACAAATAAGCATGCGAAGCTTTTTCTTGAAGAAGGGCATTTTGCAACGTTTTTGTTACGTGCTTTTGACCGACTACATCTGCAAACTTTTGCGGTCTCCATGTTCGGTATAACGCTTGGTATGACACGAAAATACGGCCTCCCTCAAAGGTTATTATCTTGTATATTATAACCCATTCTGTTTATAGATTCCAAAAGTTATTTTTTATACAAAAAACCCACCTTTTATAAAAAGATGGGTTCCATATACATATGTAACTGCCGTGCACCTTCTGTCGATTACGTACCATAAGCGTTACTCAAGCAGTTAGCTCAGTTCAGGCACTCCTACGGCACACGAGAGAACCCGCTTATTGCTGCTTCCTTCCGGACCTGACAAGGTTCACGGGGTCTCGTTGCGTAGGACCCAAACGTCAACACCACTTACTTAAGGCAGGCCTTACAGTAACATAACCTCGAGAAGGGATTCGGCCTCGCTAGAGCGGATTGCGAGTACAGGGCACCGCTACCTCCCCGCTTAGCACGGCAAAGTTAAAACCAATATTCGGTTGCCTTAAACAAGGCACTATCAGTATAACTTGTTTTTTTGTAAAATGCAAATGTGTTAACAACTTGTTTTATTATCAATTTTTTTCTGTTCTTTTCTTTTCCTACGAAGTTCTCTAAAGAAGCTTGTTAATAGCGCTCCGCACTCTTCCTCCATTACACCTGAGACAACTTCACATTGATGATTAAAACGTTCATCCGTTAAAAGATTCATTAAAGTACCAGCACATCCACCTTTTGGATCACTTGCACCATATACTACACGCTTCACACGTGATAAAACAATTCCACCTGCACACATCGGACATGGCTCCAAGGTTACATATAATGTTGCATGTTCTAAACGCCATGTTCCCAAAGCTTTACAAGCCTTATCTATAGCCAACAACTCCGCATGAGCAATCGATCTTTGTTCTGTCTCCCTTAAGTTATGAGCGCTACTAATTACTTTGCCATCTAACACAAGTACAGCTCCAATTGGAACTTCCTCTATCTTCTCCGCTTTCTTCGCTTCTTCTATTGCCAGCTTCATAAAATACATATCTTGTTCCATAACACAGTCCTCTCTAATCACTATTACAATATAGTTTCATCCAATTCCCATATACATACTGGATAACTTTTAAGCATTCAATCCATTCTAAAGAAAAAAAGAAGGATGATTACAAATGAAAAATACAGCTCTACTCATTATCGATATGATTAATGATTTCAACTTCTCCGAAGGACCTATTCTAGCTAAAAAGTGCGAGATGCTAGCAACATCTATCCTACATTTAAAACAGAACTTGAAAACATTAGGTTACCCTATTATTTATATAAATGATCATTATCAATTGTGGAGATCAGATATTAACCAACTAATTTCTCATTGTACAAATCCATACAGCAAGAACATTATACAAATGATTTCTCCTGAACCAGATGATTATGTTTTTATTAAACCACATTACTCTGCATTTTATGAAACACCATTAAACTCTTTATTAGGTTACTTAAAAATTGAAAACCTCATTATCACAGGGGTAGCTGGAAATATATGCATCCTTTTCACGGCTAATGATGCTCATATGAGAAATTATAACCTCTACATACCAGAGGACTGCATCGCTTCTAATTCTGATCAAGATAATATACATGCCTTAAAAATCATGAAAACAACATTAAAGGCAAATATTATGCCTTCGTCTCAATTCAAATTAACTAAACCGCCATTGACTTTCTAACTTTTTATAACAAATTAGCCCTTTTGCTCTCCTCTTATGCTACAATAATCCTGTTTTGTGTTTTTATATGGCAGGAAATTATAGACTGAAAGGAGGAAACAGCGTGACCGAAGTACCATTTATTACGGTTGAAGGACCAATTGGTGTTGGAAAAACTTCACTAGCGAAGGAAATTTCAACTCACATGCAACTCCACTTACTCAAAGAAATTGTTGATGAAAATCCCTTCTTAGGAAAATTTTATGAAGATATTGAAGAATGGAGTTTTCAAACAGAAATGTTCTTTCTATGTAACAGATACAAACAATTGGAAGACATTAATAAAAAATACTTAAATCAACATAAGCCAGTAGTAGCAGATTATCATATATTTAAAAATTTAATCTTTGCATCTCGTACATTAAAGGACGTTCAATATGAAAAGTACTTGCGAATTTATCGTATTCTTACACAGGATATGCCCGTGCCAAATGTCATCGTATACTTAACTGCAAGTCTTGAAACACTGCAAAAAAGAATTGCCATGCGCGGAAGAGAATTCGAAAAAAATATAGATCCAAATTACTTATTACAGCTTACTCAAGATTATGAAATAGCAATGGAAGCTTTTCAAAAGGATCATCCAGATATTCCTGTATTGAAATTTAATGGAGATAACATAGATTTCATAAAAAATGCTGATGACTTACATGTAATTTTATCCACTCTCCAAAATACACTCTCAAAGGGGACGAAATAGCAATGAATTTCAGGCAAAAATACGATATACCCAATGATGCAGTAATTACTATCGCTGGAACTGTCGGTGTAGGAAAATCAACAATGACCACAGCACTTGCTAATGCTTTAAGCTATCGAACATCATTTGAAAAGGTAGATTCAAATCCTTACTTAGACAAATTTTATGATGATTTTACACGTTGGAGTTTTCATTTACAAGTTTATTTCTTAGCAGAGCGATTTAAAGAACAAAAAAAAATTTTTGAATATGGCGGAGGCTTTATCCAAGATCGTTCTATTTATGAAGACACTGGCATTTTCGCGAAGATGCACTATGAAAAAGGGACAATGACAGAAACAGATTATGAAACATATAAAAGCCTGTTTGATGCAATGGTAATGACACCTTATTTTCCGCATCCAGACCTATTAATTTATTTAGAAGGTTCTTTTGATGATATTGTTGATCGTATTCAAAAAAGGGGACGCCCGATGGAGCAACAAACGCCAATTGAATATTGGAAGGAAATGCATGAGCGTTATGAAAATTGGATTAATAACTTTAACTCCTGCCCTGTCCTACGTTTAAATATTAATGAATACGATGTTCTACAAGATGAAAATTCCATTGAACCAATTATTAAGAAAATCGGACATTTCTTAAACCAAACACATAGACTTGTAAAATAAAAAAACCCGTGCAAATGCACGGGTTTTCCTATTAACTTATTTTTTCCTTTTTGTCGGAGCAATAATTTCACTCTCTGTCTTCCCAGCGTTAATACGCTGACGAACCGTACTTGTACTAATATCGTATGCTTCTGCAATCTCTTTAACAGTCATTTCTTTCCCATTAATCATTGCCGTTAATACCTTACCAGTACGCTTTGGAGTTGCTGCCTTTTTGGTCGCTTTCTTTGGTGCTTCTTTTTTTACATTACAAGTACAACCACAAAGCTTACGGAATGTTTCATCACTTATAATGCAAGATACATTCGCACCACTATTTAAAATTCTATCGTTCTTACAAACCGGACATTGTACATAATATAAAGTTTTTCCATCTAAAGGAAATGTTTGTATAATAAGATCCATGTTGACTCCTTTCATATCTATGAAGATAATCATCGGAATATGAGTGTTTCATAAGGCAATATTAACCTTACATCATACTTTCTGATTGGTTTTAAAATAAAAACTCGTTACGTGTTGGTAACGAGTTCTCCAATCTCCACTTATATGCGCTGTTGTCAATTATATCTGGAGGAGGTAGAGGGATTCGAACCCCCGCGCGACTCTCGCCGCCTGTCGGTTTTCAAGACCGATCCCTTCAGCCAGACTTGGGTATACCTCCATATTGACATCAAATATAATAACAAAAGAAAAACAGTTAGTCAACCCTAGTATTATAAATTATGAGGAAAGGAAAATATAATCTATATTTTCCTTTCCTTTCATGTTATTACTGACAACAACTGAAATTACCAATCACTCATACCGATGAAAGTATTCATTTATTTAATAACTGTTTTTCCTCCCATATAAGGACGAAGAACTTCTGGAATTATAATTGTACCATCTTCTTGCTGATAATTTTCTAAAATCGCTGCAACTGTACGGCCAATCGCAAGACCTGAACCATTCAATGTATGAACTGGTTCTGGTTTCGCATTAGGTTCACGACGGAAACGAATATTTGCACGTCTTGCCTGGAATGCTTCGAAATTACTGCAAGAAGAGATCTCACGGTACGTATCATAGCTTGGCAGCCATACTTCGATATCATATTTCTTTGCTGCTGTAAATCCTAAATCTCCTGTACACATGCTCATAACACGATATGGCAACTCTAATAATTGTAACACGCGTTCCGCATCATTTGTTAATTTTTCTAATTCCTCATAAGACTCTTCTGGTTTAACAAACTTTACAAGCTCTACTTTATTAAATTGATGTTGACGAATTAAACCGCGTGTATCACGTCCAGCTGAACCTGCCTCAGAACGGAAACAAGAGCTAAATGCAGCATAACGAATTGGCAATTGCTCGGCACTTAAGATTTCATCACGGTGCATATTTGTTACTGGAACTTCAGCTGTAGGGATTAAGAAGTAATCTTCACTTTCGATAAGGAATGCATCTTCTTCAAACTTCGGAAGTTGACCTGTTCCTGTCATACTTGCACGGTTTACCATGTATGGAGGTAAAACCTCTTCATACCCATGCTCTTCTGTGTGAAGGTCAAGCATGAAGCTAATTAAAGCACGTTCTAATCTAGCTCCTGCACCCTTATAAAATACGAAACGACTTCCTGTTACTTTACCTGCGCGTTCAAAATCTACAATACCTAAATCAGTCGCAAGATCCCAATGTGGTTTTGGCTCAAAGTTAAATTCTTTTACTTCTCCCCAAGTACGCACTACCACGTTATCATCTTCTGTTTCACCAACAGGTGTAGATTCATGTGGAATATTTGGAATAGAAAGCATTAATCTTTCTAAATCCTCTTCTACTTCGCGTAGCTCATTATCAAGACCCTTTATTTTTTCTCCTACTTCACGCATCTCTAAAATTAATGCTTCTGCATCTTTCTTTTCACGCTTTAACATAGAAATTTGTTGAGATACTTCATTACGTTTACTTTTTAGTTCCTCTGTTTGAACAAGCAACTCTCTTCTTTTTGTATCTAATTCTTCAAAACACTCAAAATCAGCTAAGTCTTCGCCTCTATGCTGCAACTTTTCTTTTACTTCTTCAAAATTGGCACGTAAAAATTTAATATCAAGCACCTGTAAACTCCTCCTTTTATTTTATAAAATACAAAAACTCCCGTCCCTATAAAAGGGACGGGAGTTAACCCGCGTTGCCACCCTAGTTGAAAACAACTCTGTTTTCCTCTCAAGTAGAAATAACGGCTCTTCACCGGAAATGCTTACTAATCATAAAGATATTCCACATTTCACTCCAGGATGGATTCACAAATCGTTTCTATCGGTTTCCACCAACCACCGACTCTCTGTCAAGAAACACTATTTGTTACTATTTCCTATCAACACGCTAATTTTATAAAATTGTTACCATCAATTTACTATAATCTTACACAAGTTGCAAGTTACTTATACAACTTTCTTCATTTTTGCTTCTTCTACCATCTCTACAAAATACGCTGTAACACGATAATCATCTGTTAACTCTGGATGGAAAGAAGCAGCCAAAAATGGCCCTTGTTTCACTGCAACCATTCGACCATTGTGCATAGAAAGAACTTCTACATCATCAGCTATATCAACGACATACGGCGCTCGAATAAATACACCTGTAAAATCTTCTCCTACACCTTTAATCGAAAGTGTAGCTTCGAAGCTATCCTTTTGACGACCAAATGCATTGCGTTCTACTGTAATATCCATTGCACCAATATGCGCTTCTTCATAACCAATCAGTTTATTTGCAAGTAAAATCATACCTGCACATGTACCAAACATCGGCTTTCTAGAACGCGCAAATTCACGAAGTGGTTCCATAAAATGATACTTATCAATGAGACGACGCATTGTTGTACTTTCACCGCCTGGTAAAATAAGCCCATCAATTTCTTGAAGTTGTTCTACTTGTTTTACAACTACAGCTTCTGCACCGCTTGCTTCAATTGCTTTTACATGCTCTCGAACTGCTCCTTGAAGACCTAACACACCGATTTTTACCATTTTTAAATCTCCTTTAATTACCAACCGCGTTCTTGCATACGTTGTTCTGGTAATAGTGTTGAAATTTCAACGCCCTTCATTGCATCACCTAATCCTTTAGAAAGATTTGCAATTAACTCATAATCTTCATAATGTGTGGTTGCTTCAACAATTGCACGTGCAAACTTTTCAGGGTTTTCTGATTTAAAAATACCAGAACCTACGAACACACCATCTGCACCAAGCTGCATCATTAATGCCGCATCTGCTGGCGTTGCTACACCTCCTGCTGCAAAGTTTACAACTGGAAGACGCCCAAGACGTTTAATTTCAAGTAAAACTTCATAAGGAGCACCAGTATTTTTAGCATATGTCATAAGTTCGTCTTCACGAAGATTCGCAACTTGACGGATTTCTGCATTGACTTGACGCATATGACGAACTGCTTCTACGATATTTCCCGTTCCAGGTTCACCTTTTGTTCGAAGCATAGAAGCCCCCTCTGCAATACGACGCGCAGCTTCTCCAATATCACGACATCCACATACAAATGGAACAGTGTAATCACGTTTATTTAAATGGTTTACTTCATCAGCTGGAGTTAACACTTCACTCTCATCAATATAGTCTACCCCTAATGATTCTAATACACGAGCTTCCACCAGATGACCAATCCGGCATTTTGCCATAACTGGAATTGATACAGCCCCCATAACTTCTTCTACAATTGTTGGATCTGCCATACGTGCAACGCCACCTGCAGCACGAATATCTGCAGGAACACGCTCTAACGCCATAACGGCAACTGCGCCTGCTTCTTCTGCAATCTTTGCTTGTTCAGCGTTAACTACATCCATAATAACGCCGCCTTTTTGCATTTCTGCCATTCCACGTTTGACACGTTCTGTTCCTGTTACATTTGTCATGTACAAAAACCTCCCTAGATGAATTGCTTCCCCCGTTAAAGGCGAAAATTTAGAATACTCTTACATTCTATCACTAACTATTAGAGACTTGTCCACTACTTTTTCATAAAATGTGTATGAAAAATCAAAAATAAAAAAAGCTCCTACTATGAGGAGCTTTTAAAACCAACCTTTTACTGTATCAACAGCACTATTCCATATGTCGCTAAAGAAGGATCCTATACCACGCATAGAGCGTACAAACCAGTTTGCTTGTTCTACTTCTGATTTTGTTACTAAATCAACATGCAATGATTTCCCAGATAAGAATCCTGGATCACTCGCATCCTTAGGTGATACAACCATTTGTCCTAATGTTGTTCCTTTTTTAATAGGTGCTTCTTTTTCTTTTCCTACCTCTTTAAACTCTGTTTTGTAAACATCTTTACTTCCTTTTGGCATTGGAAGTGTAATCGCTTGTTTTGTCTCAACTGCAACATCTTTATCTTTTGCATTTTCAACTCGTACCGTTTCATATCCCTTTACTGATGATCCTTTTGGATATACTTTTTTTACATCAAAATTGGTAAATCCGTAATCAAAAAGTTTCTTTGTTTCATCAAAGCGCGCTGTATGGGAATTTGTTTTAATAACAACAGAAATTAAACGCATTCCATTTCTTTCAGCAGTACCTGTAAAGCAATCACCAGCTTCTGGAGTAGAACCTGTTTTTAAACCATCTACACCTTCATATTGTTTAATTAAGCCTTTTAACATCCAGTTCCAGTTATCCATCTTAACAGGATATTTTCCACCTTCTTGGAATACCTTCTTCGGAATTTTCGCCGTATCTAACACCTTTGGAAAATCTTGAATTAAATGCTGTGCTAAAATGGCAACATCTCGTGCCGACATTTTATTTTCCTCATCCGGTGTTGTTCCTTCAGGATGTTGTCCTTTTAAATCTTTGTTTGTTAAACCTGTAGAGTTTACAAATTTATAATTTTTCAATCCAAACTCTTTTGCTTGATCATTCATCATTTTTACGAAGTCTGCTTCTTTACCTGCAACCGCCTCAGCTAAAGCAATTGTTGCGCCGTTTGCGGAGTAAATTGCCATTGCTTCATACAATTCTTTCACTGTGTAAGAACCACCATTTTCTAGCGGAACATTTGATAATGAGCGGTCTTGTGAAATTTTATGTGCATATTCAGAAACTTTTATTTTTTGATCCCATTTAAGTTTCCCTGTATCCACCGCTTTATGAACTAAATATTCACTCATCATTTTCGTCATACTTGCAATTGCTAACAATTCATCTGCATTTTTTTGATATAAAATTTTCCCAGAATCTGCTTCTACTAAAATTGCTGCGCCTGCTTCAATATTTAAAGCAGAACTTGTTTCTGCTGATACACTGCTATATGTAACGAACGCGCTAAAAAATAATGTCAGCACTGTTACCATTGCAATGAATCTTTTGCAAAACATACCTTTCACTTCAGTTACCCCCAATATCTCATTGTACTCACATAACCGTTATTCTAACATAATCAAAAAAAAATAGACAGAGGTATCAAACCTCTGTCTATTTATATATAAGACATTATAGAGAGTAATTTGGCGCTTCTTTTGTAATTTGTACATGGTGTGGATGACTTTCGCGTAGTCCAGCACCTGTCATACGAATAAATTGTGCATTTTCACGTAAGAACTCTAAATCATGTGCTCCGCAATATCCCATTCCTGCACGTAATCCACCAACTAATTGATGAACTGTATCAGCTAAAGGTCCTTTATATGGTACACGGCCTTCAATACCCTCTGGAACAAGTTTTTTATTTCCTTCTTGGAAGTAACGATCCTTACTTCCTTTTTCCATCGCTCCAACAGAACCCATACCACGGTACACTTTAAATTGACGACCTTGGTAAATTTCAGTTTCCCCTGGGCTTTCAGCTACACCAGCGAACATGCTACCAAGCATTACAACGTGAGCACCTGCCGCTAAAGCCTTCACCATATCACCAGAGTATTTAATACCGCCATCAGCAATAACCGGGATACCATGTTTACGCGCTTCAGTTGCACAATCATATACTGCTGTTAATTGTGGAACACCTACGCCAGCTACAACGCGTGTTGTACAAATTGAGCCTGGTCCAATACCAACTTTGATAATATTTGCACCAGCTTCAATTAATGCACGTGTTGCTTCAGCTGTAGCAACGTTCCCTGCAATAATATTTAATTCTGGATATTTAGTACGAACCTCTTTTACTTTTTCAAGAACACCTTGTGAATGTCCATGAGCTGTATCAATTACAATAACGTCTACGTTTGCTTTTACTAATGCGTCAATACGAAGCATTGCATCTGCAGTTACACCAACTGCTGCCCCAACTAATAAACGCCCCTGTTTATCCTTTGCTGAGTTTGGAAACTCAATGACTTTTTCAATATCTTTAATGGTAATAAGACCTTTTAACACACCGTTTTGATCAACAAGAGGGAGCTTTTCAATTTTATATTTCTGTAGGATCTTTTCAGCTTCTTTTAGCGTAGTACCGACCGGAGCAGTAATGAGTTGTTCTTTTGTCATCACGTCGGAAATTTTGATAGAGTAATCTTGAATAAAACGCATATCACGGTTTGTAATAATACCAACTAGTTTTTGCTCATCTAAATTATTTACAATTGGTACACCTGAGATGCGATATTTTCCCATTAAATGTTCTGCATCGTACACTTGATGCTCTGGAGTTAAAAAGAAAGGATCTGAAATAACGCCACTTTCAGAACGTTTTACTTTATCAACTTGTTCAGCTTGTTGCTCAATTGACATATTCTTATGAATAATTCCTAATCCACCTTGACGTGCCATTGCAATAGCCATATCAGCTTCTGTTACTGTGTCCATCCCTGCGCTAATTAAAGGAATATTTAACTGCAAACTTTCAGATAGAACCGTTTTAACATTTACTTCTCTTGGTAATACATCTGATTTTGCTGGTATAAGTAATACATCATCAAATGTCAAACCTTCTTTAACAAATTTAGATTCCCACATAATTGTTCCCCCTATGATACCAGAAATTATTATTAGTAGCTTAACAATTGGTTAAAATACTGTCAAGAAAGTGATTATATGTTGGAATTTTTAGATAATAAAAGGAGCGTAACATATGAATTGTACATCTCAAATTTGGCATCAATTTAGTTTCTTTTTGTCTGCTCAAAATGTACAACGTTATCTTGCCCGTTGTTATAAGAAATTACCTATTGAAAATGCTGAAAAGAGGAGCTTTGAAAATTGTTATCCCTTTATTTATTATTTGGAGCATGGGAAAAATTATTATAATCTTTATCAAACTGCTCCTTGTTCTATTCAGCCGATTTTGTTGTTTTATGGAATGAGTCAGCTCTTTAAGGCATGCCTATTAACTATCAATCCGAACTACCCTGAATCTACAACTGTCTTAGCTCATGGAGTAACAACAAGAAAACGAAAAAAACAAGGTTATCAATTTTTAGAAGATGAAGTAAAAATACAAAAAACCGGGCTATTTCCTCACCTTGCACAGCAACTGTTTCATATGGAACAACTGGAAGGAGAAAAATTTAATATGTTCGAATTGCTTGTAAAAATCCCTGAATTACAATCTTTATTTCAATGTAGTCAAAAGGGAAAAACATTGTATAAGTTGGATACACACAGGAAAGAATATATTACCTTTCCCCCTGCAGTGCTTGATCATTTACATATGACTAAGGAGAGATTTACTCGTTATATTGAAACGATTTGTAGACACCTTTCTATGCGCTATGTAGATAGTAAAGAGGATGAAACGAAATTAGTATTTTCTGCTCCTATTAAAACATGGAATCCGATATATGTTGCTCCATTGTCTTATAGCCACCATTTAGACACTTATTATTGGCCAATCATAAGTGATTCAAGAAGTCCAAAACCATGTTTACCTGAATTGCTTATCCATTATTTACTCCTCTATAATTTAAGTATGATTTCACGCTATGAGACGGAATGGTGGTATGAACTTTTAGGAAGCTACGCTTCGGATGATTATCCTTTTATTTATCAATTTTTAAATATATCTGCTGAAAAAATTCCTTACTATATTTCGTTATTTTTATTCAATCAATGTTCATCTATTTCTTAGGAAATAAAAAAACACGAGTGAATTCACTCGTGTTTTTTGCTTGGCGACGTCCTACTCTCACAGGGGCAAGGCCCCAACTACCATCGGCGCTAGAGAGCTTAACTTCCGTGTTCGGTATGGGAACGGGTGTGACCTCTCTGCCATCATCACCAAACTATTGAAGGGATATTCCTTCAAAACTAGATAACATTTGCTTCATATTGAATTCAGCTCCAGCGACTCTGAACAAGTCGCTTCCGCTTTAGATATATGGTTAAGTCCTCGATCTATTAGTATTCGTCAGCTCCACGTGTCACCACGCTTCCACCTCGAACCTATCAACCTGATCATCTTTCAGGGATCTTACTAGCTTACGCTATGGGAAATCTCATCTTGAGGGGGGCTTCATGCTTAGATGCTTTCAGCACTTATCCCTTCCGCACATAGCTACCCAGCGATGCCCTTGGCAGAACAACTGGTACACCAGCGGTGCGTCCATCCCGGTCCTCTCGTACTAAGGACAGCTCCTCTCAAATTTCCTACGCCCACGACGGATAGGGACCGAACTGTCTCACGACGTTCTGAACCCAGCTCGCGTACCGCTTTAATGGGCGAACAGCCCAACCCTTGGGACCGACTACAGCCCCAGGATGCGATGAGCCGACATCGAGGTGCCAAACCTCCCCGTCGATGTGGACTCTTGGGGGAGATAAGCCTGTTATCCCCGGGGTAGCTTTTATCCGTTGAGCGATGGCCCTTCCATGCGGAACCACCGGATCACTAAGCCCGACTTTCGTCCCTGCTCGACTTGTAGGTCTCGCAGTCAAGCTCCCTTATGCCTTTGCACTCTACGAATGATTTCCAACCATTCTGAGGGAACCTTTGGGCGCCTCCGTTACACTTTAGGAGGCGACCGCCCCAGTCAAACTGCCCACCTGACACTGTCTCCCGGGTCGATAAGACCCGTAGGTTAGAATTTCAATACAGCCAGGGCGGTATCCCACCAGCGCCTCCACCGAAGCTAGCGCTCCGGCTTCAAAGGCTCCCGCCTATCCTGTACAAGCTGTACCAAAATTCAATATCAGGCTACAGTAAAGCTCCACGGGGTCTTTCCGTCCTGTCGCGGGTAACCTGCATCTTCACAGGTACTATAATTTCACCGAGTCTCTGGTTGAGACAGTGCCCAAATCGTTACACCTTTCGTGCGGGTCGGAACTTACCCGACAAGGAATTTCGCTACCTTAGGACCGTTATAGTTACGGCCGCCGTTTACTGGGGCTTCAGTTCAGAGCTTCGCTTACGCTAACCCCTCTCCTTAACCTTCCAGCACCGGGCAGGTGTCAGCCCCTATACTTCGCCTTACGGCTTCGCAGAGACCTGTGTTTTTGCTAAACAGTCGCTTGGGCCTATTCACTGCGGCTTTCCGTTAAGAAAGCACCCCTTCTCCCGAAGTTACGGGGTCATTTTGCCGAGTTCCTTAACCAGAGTTCTCTCGCTCACCTTAGGATTCTCTCCTCGCCTACCTGTGTCGGTTTGCGGTACAGGCACCTTTTATCTCGCTAGAAGCTTTTCTTGGCAGCGGGGAATCGAAGACTTCGCTCCATAAGGAGCTTCCCCATCACAGCTCAGCCTTCGCGGTAAGCGGATTTGCCTACTTACCAGCCTAACTGCTTGGACGTGCACAACCAATCGCACGCTTCTTCTATCCTTCTGCGTCCCTCCATTGCTCAAACGATAAAGAGGTGGTACAGGAATATCAACCTGTTGTCCATCGCCTACGCCTGTCGGCCTCGGCTTAGGTCCTGACTAACCCTGAGCGGACGAGCCTTCCTCAGGAAACCTTAGGCATTCGGTGGACGGGATTCTCACCCGTCTTTCGCTACTCATACCGGCATTCTCACTTCTAAGCACTCCACCAGTCCTTCCGGTCTGACTTCACTGTCCTTAGAACGCTCCCCTACCACTGATACCAAAGGTATCAATCCGCAGCTTCGGTGGTGTATTTAGCCCCGGTACATTTTCGGCGCAG
>NC_009674.1:0-7500 GCF_000017425.1 Bacillus cytotoxicus NVH 391-98 | reverse complement strand
CTGTGACAATAATGGATTGTCGTCCATTCGCTTTTTCTTCAATTTCAACCTTTGCCCGTAGTGTAATAGAACCGCGCCCAGTTTCATAGGCTCTGCGAATTCCACTTCTCCCTAAAATAAGACCTGCTGTAGGGAAATCTGGCCCTGGAATATACTCCATTAACTCCGCGATTGTAATCTCAGGATTACGGCTTAAAGCTAAGACCCCATCAATTACTTCTCCAAGTTGATGAGGTGGAATATTTGTCGCCATACCAACAGCGATACCAGTCGCACCATTTACTAATAAATTAGGGAAACGAGCAGGTAGTACAACCGGCTCTCTCTCAGAACCATCATAGTTATCTTGATAGTCTATTGTATTTTTTGTAATATCGCGCAATAGTTCCATAGAGATTTTAGACATTTTTGCTTCTGTATAACGCATCGCTGCTGCAGAGTCACCATCAATAGAACCAAAGTTTCCATGTCCATCAACGAGCATATAGCGCTGGCTAAAATCTTGTGCCATACGTACCATAGTTTCATAAACAGCTGAATCACCGTGTGGATGATACTTACCGATTACTTCCCCAACAATACGTGCTGATTTTTTATACGCTTTATCAGCAGTAATACCTAAATCATTCATTGCATATAAAACCCTGCGATGTACAGGCTTTAATCCATCTCGCACATCTGGTAATGCACGAGATACGATAACACTCATTGCGTAATCTAAAAACGAGGTACGCATTTCCTGACTAATATTAACCTCTCGAATTCGTGCTTGTTGTTGATTATCTGACATCAACCAGCACCTCCTCTTACATTTCCGTTACAAATTACATTGATTTATATATAGACGACAGGAACATTGAGATTCCTGTCGTTATTTATCTTAAATATCAAGGTTTTTTACATATTTTGCATTCTCTTGAATGAAATTACGACGCGGTTCAACTTTATCTCCCATTAAAATTTCAAAAGTTTCATCCGCTTCGATTGCATCTTGTAAAGAAACTTGCAATAATGAACGCACCTCTGGATCCATTGTCGTTTCCCATAATTGAGCCGGATTCATCTCACCAAGACCTTTGTAACGCTGAATACTTGGCTTAGGTTGCGCTGGCAACTCGGCCAATATTCTTTCAAGTTCTTTTTCGTTATAAGCATACTGAATCTTTTTCCCTTGTTGCACTTTAAACAATGGTGGTTGTGCAATATATACATAACCATGTTCAATAATTTGACGCATATAACGATAGAAGAACGTTAATAATAGGGTACGAATATGTGCACCATCGACATCGGCATCGGTCATAATAATAACTTTATGATAGCGGGCCTTTGATATATCAAAATCGCCACCGATGTTTGTCCCAATTGCTGTAATAATTGTACGCACTTCATCATTGGATAAAATTTTATCTAATCGAGCTTTCTCAACGTTAATGATTTTCCCCTTAAGCGGTAAGATTGCTTGGAAGTGACGATCGCGCCCCTGCTTTGCAGATCCACCCGCAGAGTCACCCTCTACGATATAAATTTCACTGATGGATGGGTCTTTAGAAGAACAATCCGCCAACTTACCAGGTAAACTTGAAACCTCTAACGCACTCTTTCTACGAGTTAATTCACGCGCTTTCTTCGCAGCTACACGTGCTCTTGCTGCCATTGTCCCTTTTTCCACAATTTTACGTGCAACATTTGGATTTTCTAGAAGAAACTTTTCAAACGCCTCTGAAAATACAGACTCTGTAATCGTTCTCGCTTCGCTATTACCAAGTTTCGTCTTTGTCTGCCCTTCAAATTGCGGATTCGGATGTTTAATGGATACAATTGCAGTTAAACCTTCCCGAACATCTTCACCAGTTAAATTACTATCAGCATCTTTTAAAATATTATTTTTTCTTCCATAGTCATTAATCACACGCGTTAAAGCTGTTTTAAATCCAACCTCATGCGTACCACCTTCATACGTATGGATGTTATTTGTAAATGAATAAATATTATTTGTATATCCTTCGTTATATTGGAGAGAAACTTCAACCTGAATCCCATCTTTTGCGCCTTCTACATATACTGGTTCTTCATGAATTGGCTGCTTCGAACGATTTAAATGTTCAACATAAGATTTAATTCCACCTTCGTAATGGAATTCTTTCTTCTGTTTATTTTCACGTTTATCTTCAATTGTTAATTTAATATTACGATTTAAAAATGCTAGTTCACGCATACGAGTTGCTAATATATCAAAATCATACACGGTTGTTTCTTTAAAAATTTCTGGGTCTGGCTTAAAGCGAGTTACTGTTCCTGTGCGATCTGTTTCACCAATTACTTTTAAATCTGCAACTGGAATGCCTCGTTCATATTTTTGGTAGTGGATTTTTCCTTCGCGGTGTACAAATACTTCTAACTCGGTTGATAGGGCGTTTACTACAGATGCCCCTACACCATGAAGACCACCGGAAACTTTATAACCACCACCGCCAAATTTACCACCAGCATGAAGTACTGTCATAATGACTTCTACTGCAGGACGTCCCATTTTTTCTTGTATACCAACTGGAATACCACGGCCGTTATCCGTTACACGGATACTATCGTCTTCTTCGATGACCACATTAATCTCATCACAATATCCCGCTAACGCTTCATCAATACTATTATCTACAATCTCCCATACAAGGTGATGAAGACCTTTTCCACTTGTCGATCCAATGTACATACCTGGGCGTTTTCGAACTGCTTCTAACCCTTCAAGTACCTGTATTTGACTTTCATCATATGAGTTTGCTTGCATTTCCTTTTGTTCCATTGACACAAAGATCACCTACTTTTCCATTTAAACAGAAGTTATATTCTGTCTATTTCACAATCTACCGTGCCGCTTTTTACATGAATTGTTTTCGCTTTTTTTAATGTTTCGTGTTCAATTCCGTCGACACTCGTCGTTGTCACAAATGTTTGCACTTTTCCTTGAATTGTATTTAAAAGATGTGATTGACGGTAATCATCTAATTCTGATAATACATCATCTAATAAAAGAATTGGGTACTCTTTTACCTCTGCATAAATCAATTCAATTTCAGCTAATTTTAGGGATAGTGCAGTTGTTCGTTGCTGGCCTTGTGAGCCAAAGACTTGAACATTTTTACTATTAACGAAGAATTGTAAATCATCACGATGAGGACCAATTAAAGTCGTACCACGGAAAATTTCACGTTGTTTCACAGATTGAAAACTTTCATAGTATACTTCTTTTATTTTCGACAAATCCATTGATTCTGATACATCTACACTTGGCTTATAAACGATTTCCAATTCCTCAAGCCCTCTGCTAATCCCACGATGGATTGGAGCAGCCCACTCTTGTAGTAAATGTAAGAATTCAAAACGTTTTTGTAGAATTTTCGTACCATGTTCAATAAGTTGAAGCGTAAATACATCCAACATCGTTTCCTCATTTTTACCTTGCATTGCCTTAAGCAAATGGTTTCGTTGTGTGAGCACTTTTTGATATTGACTTAATTCATACAAATAAACAGGAGCTATTTGTCCTAATTCCATATCTAAAAAGCGTCTTCTGACTTGAGGACTTCCTTTTACAAGATTTAAATCTTCAGGGGCAAACATAACAACGTTCATCTCACCAATATATTGGCTCAACTTTTGTTGTTCAAGTTCATTCAATTTTGCCTTTTTTCCTTTTTTAGAAATATTTAATTCCAAAGATACGGAACTATTTCGTTTTTGTAATCTACCTTTTATTTTACCATAATCCTCATCCCATCGGATGAGTTCACGATCATTTGAAGTTCTATGAGATTTCGCCATTGCTAACACATAGATCGCTTCCATCAAATTTGTTTTCCCTTGTGCATTTTCACCAATGATTACATTGACTTTATCCTCAAAAGAAAGGTTTAAATCTTCATAATTTCGATAATTTTTTAATTGTATTTCTGAAATAAACAAAGGGCTCCCCCTTTATGATTGAACTTGAAATGTTCCGTTTCCCGGAATTTCAACTATATCATTGGCGTACAATTTTCTACCTCGTCTATTTTCAAGTTCTTGATTCACGTACACTTCATATTCTTGCAAGAACCATTTTACAGCTCCACCTGTATCAATTACATCAGCAAGTTTTAAAAATTGCCCTAATGTAATATACTCTGTTGAAATTTTAATACGTTTCATAAAATCGCTCACTTTCTGAAAGTGTTCATTCTTTCATTGTACTAAATAAACTAGCATTAGGAAAGTAATACCCAAAATCAAACAAGGGTCGCTAGTACATAAAAACTAGCAACCCTCATTCTTTTTAGTAAGTACGAACCGGTAAAATTAGTTGAATAATGGAGTTATCATTTACTGTACGAATTAAGAAAGGTCTCATCGCACCAGTAAAGCTAATTTTAATTTCAGTACTATCTAAAGCTTTTAATGCATCCATCATATATTTTGCACTAAATGATATTTTTAATTCTTCACCATCTATTTTTTCACATTGAACTTCTTCTACTACTTTCCCAATTTCCGGTGAATTCGAAGAAATTTCTAGCATTTTCTGTTCAAATGTTGATAGTTTTACAACGTTGTTACGCCCATCTCTTGCCAACAAGGAAGCGCGATCAATAGCTTGCAAAAACTCTTTCGTATTGACAAAGATATCCGTCTTACTTTCAGCAGGAATTAAGCGAGTTGTATCAGGGTAATTCCCTTCCAATAATCGAGAGAAGAATAATAAATGTTTTGTTCGGAATAATACTTGATACTCTGTAATAACAATATCCACCATTTCTTCAGACTCATCTAAAATTTTACTTAACTCATTTAAACTTTTACCTGGAATGACAACATTTGCTTGAAATTCATCAGAAATGTTATGTCCTTCAATTTTCGCTGTGCGAAGTGCCAATCTGTGACTATCTGTTGCAATACAAGTTAACTCACTGTTATATACCTTCCAGTTTACACCTGTCAAGATTGGGCGAGTTTCAGAACTTGATACTGCAAATACAGTTTGACGAATCATATGTTTTAGTAAATCTGTTGGTATTTTAAATACATGATGTTCTTCGATTTGTGGTAATAATGGATATTCCGCAGAATCTAATCCATTTAAATTAAACTCTGATTTTCCAGATTTTATTTTTGTCATAAAATGATTTTCGACGGAAATTTCGACAATGTCTTTTGGTAATTTTTTTACGATTTCACTAAAATATTTTGCTTGTAAAACAATACTACCTGATTGACTAACTTCTACGATTTCTTTTCCATCTTCTTCAACAGGAATAAATGATTCGATTGAAATATCTGAATCACTTCCTGTTAATGTAACTCCTTCTTCTGTAGCTACAACTTTAATTCCAGTAAGGATCGGAATTGTGGTGCGAGAGGAAACAGCTTTCATTACATCTTGTACACTTCTTACAAGATAGTCTTTTTGAATTGAAAAACGCATAGTGAAAACCTCCGGTAAGTATAAGATTTTATTTATTTATTTAATAAAGATAAAAAGTAGTAGTAATAGTAATAGGGCTTGTGGATATGTGGATAACCCCGTTCAAAGATGTAAAAACAGTCTATCTACATGTGGATAGACTGTGCGTAAAACAGGAAAAGTTATTCACACTATTCAGCTACTACTTTAAAATATCATTAATTTCTTCAATTTGTTTTTGTAGTTGTGTATCTGTTTTTAAGAGCCGCGAAATTTTTTCATGTGCATGGATAACCGTTGTATGGTCGCGACCTCCAAATTCTTCCCCTATCTTTGGTAAAGATGAATCTGTTAATTCACGTGATAAATACATTGCAATTTGACGAGGAAATGCAACAGATTTTGTGCGTTTCTTCGCTTTAAAATCTTCTAATTTCACTTGATAAACATCTCCAACTGCCTTTTGAATATCATAAATGGAAATAATTTTCGGCTTGGAGTTAGGAATAATATCTTTCAATGCTTCGGCAGCTAAATCGGCATTGATATCCTTATTAATTAAGGAGGAATAAGCAACAACTCGGATTAATGCACCTTCCAGTTCTCGGATGTTTGAATCGATTTGATTCGCAATATAAATCATAACTTCATTTGGAATATCGAGGCCTTCTGCTTTTGCTTTTTTACGTAAAATTGCAATCCTTGTTTCAAGATCTGGTGGTGTGATATCCGTAATTAATCCCCATTCGAAACGTGAACGAAGACGATCTTCTAATGTCGGAATCTCCTTCGGTGGTCGATCGCTTGAGATTACAATTTGCTTACTCTCTTCATGCAATGCATTAAATGTATGGAAAAATTCCTCTTGCGTTTGTTCTTTTCCGGCAAGGAATTGAATATCATCTATTAATAAAACATCTACATTTCGGTATTTATTTCGAAAGTCCACCGCTTTATTATCACGAATCGAATTAATAAATTCATTTGTAAATTTTTCAGATGATAAATAAACGACTTTTGCGTTTGGGTTATGTTCGATCACATAATGTCCAATTGCATGCATTAAGTGGGTTTTGCCAAGTCCGACGCCCCCGTAAATAAATAGGGGATTATATGCTTTCGCTGGTGCTTCAGCTACAGCGAGTGAAGCTGCGTGAGCAAAACGATTACCAGATCCAATAACAAATGTATCAAAAGTATATTTTGGATTTAACATACTTTGTGGCAGATGATTGGACTCATCATTCATCTTTTTTGCTTTTGCAGGAGGATAGTCAACCTCCTCTTCAGTTTGACTTTGAGGAATAATAAAACGAATATTCAACTTTGCTCCTGTTATATCATAAATTGTTTCTGAAATTAGCTCTGAATAGTGAGATTCTAACCAGTCACGGGCAAATTCATTGGGAGCTATAATGGTTAGTGTATCTTTTTTTAAAGCATGTGCTTTTGTTGATTTGAGCCATGTTTCATAACTTGGTTTACTTACCTTCTTTTCCAATTCCGTTAACGCACTATTCCATAAATCAGCGATATTTTCCAAGGGTGTCCCTCCTTTGCGAACATGATAAAAGAATAAGGTTGTGCAACAAATGTACAACCCCTTTGAACTTCAATGTATATTTATACGAAACGTATTTTAAAACCTAAAAACGTTGTTTGTATACGAGATAGAGTTTTCGACAAAAATAGCATATGTGGACAACTGTTTACCCACATGTGAGTATAACTGTCCACAAGTTATTCACAAATTGTGGATAAAGTTTAAATGTGTAAAAATTATTCAAGGTGAAAACACAACTATAATATCAAAAAAAAGTAGCCATAGCAATGAATTTTAGAAAGTTATCCACAAAATCAATACCTTGTGGAATAAACTTGTCCACAACACGATATACTGTGTAAAAGTCGAAAAATAATTTGTGGATATAAAAAAGTAAAAAATATATTTATACACAAAAGAATGGGATACTTGTGAAAAAAGGTGTGAATAGATTTAAAGTGAATATTTGATGAAAATTTCGAGAACCATTGACATTTTCCTAGTTAATTAACTATAATTT
>NC_009673.1 GCF_000017425.1 Bacillus cytotoxicus NVH 391-98 | reverse complement strand
CAGACAAAAAAATGATTATTAAAGAATGTACTTGTATTATACAGTTATTAATTTATATCGTCTATTATAAAAGCCATTAATTTTATGGCTTTTATTTTTTTATTTTGTTTTGAAGTATTTCAGAAATATTTCTGAAATACTTCTGAATATGTTATGATAATTGTAAGAATGTATTCAGATAAAAATGATAAAAGGAATGATAGTTTTATGAGTATGAAGATTATTGAAATTGTTAACGAAATAAATGCTGGCGAGAGAGTTCCAGTGATTGCTAAAAGATTAGGTGTTAGTAAGGATACGTTAAGTAGACGTTTGAAAAGTGTTGGTTATAAGTTTGATAATAGTTTAAAGAAATATGTTTATTTCGGAAATAATTCAGAAAAAAATCATATTGATAATGTGTTATTTTCTAGTTTAGTGATGAAAAGAACTGAAGGAAGTAAGAATAAATTCAGAAATTTGGAGGAAAAAGAGAGCGTGGAAGTTGGGATTAGTTCGGAAATATTTCAGAATGTGAACCTTTTTAATTTTTCTAATTCTGAAATTAAGACTTTAAAAGAAGTTATTAAAGTCTTTCAAGATGAAAAATCTAAGTTGTTTCTTGAATTGGTTCCTCTTTTAGATACAGGTAAAGTTGTGAAAAAGACAATTTTGGTAGGTGATGAGTTATATGTTAAGTTTGAGAAGTTTGCTGAACGTTTTACAAATAAACATATTTCTAAACATCAATTGATTGAATTGGCATTATATAATTTCATGAAGCAGTACAATGTAGAATGAGAGCTGAAATGCTCTCATTTTTTATTGGTTGATGTTTTTTATGTAATAATTTTTGATTATATTAAAGATATAGGATTAATAACTAGTAAATATATACATAAAAGTTTGTTTTAGGAAAGGTGTTTTAAAATGGGTAGAAAGCGTATTGATCCAGATGAAAAGAAGGTTCCTTTGGGTGTTTCTATAAGAAAAAAGTATGTTGATTTAGTTAGAAAGGAAGATAATACTACTAAGTTTGTTAAGGCACAAGTTGCTAGTGCAAATGGTGTAATGCCAGAAATGAGCAAGCATATGAGAGAACAACAAAGGATTCAAAGAGAGGTAAGGTAAATGTATATTTTTACTTTTACAGGACCAATGGGTGCTGGTAAAACTTTGGCTATGTCTTTGGAAGCGAAAAAGTATCAACAAAAGACTGGATGTGCTTTGTATTCGAATTATGGTTTGAAAGGTAGTAAGCCTTTCAAATCGTTTCAAGATTTTTTAAAAATTGCGGAAGAACCTTCTTCTATTTTATGTTTGGATGAATGTCATTTGGATATAGATAGTAGAAATTCGCTGTCGAATGCTTCGAAATACTTTTCACATTTAGCTTTCTTTTTGAGGAAAATGCGTTGTACGTTGATGTTAACAACACCTTTATTCTCGAATGTAGACAGTCGTTTTAGAGATGTTACCTACATTTATGTACCAGTTAGTAAGGATAGAGAATATTTTTATTATCCAATAATAGATTGGCAAGAAGAAAAGTTGCTTAGAACATTGAAAATAAAGCAAGAAAAAGCTTTTGAATTGGCAGGAAGTTTGTATGAAACATTTGCTATGGTAACACCTTTGGAGTATCCCTCAAATAAACAAGAATTTGAGTTATTACTTGCTGAATTGAAAGATAAAACGAATCGATACAATTTAAAGTTAAAGTTGTTAAAAGAATTAAAGAAAATGAAACAAGTATCATAAGAATGTGCGTTAGCTCGTAGTGGCGGAACGCCTTAGCGTTGCGCCACGGAGCATAAGGGGATGGAAATGTGAAAGATAATTCTATTATTCAACAACAAATATTTGAGAGTATTTTGATTGAAATCGATAAGGTAAAAGAAAAATTAAAAGATTTGAGAATTGAACCAAAAGATTATTATAAATTGATTCAACAGTTGACGTTAGTTTGCTTGCATATAGATAGTTTTAGATTTTGAAAGGGGTAATGATTATGATTGGTAGTAAACGAGTAAAAAGACAGATAGAGGCGTCTGTACAAGCGTTTGAGTCTTGTAATCGTTTTTTAGCACATTTAGATGATAAATATGATTTTAATGAAGAGGAAAAAGAAGATTTACAAAAATTACAGTATCAATTGAAAGTTTTACAGAAGAATTTAGGGCGAATGAAACAAGATTCTATGCTATAAGAACGCTGAAAATTTAGTGTAGAACACGCAAAATCATCTCTGGAAGGCTTGGAATGTGAATCGGTAGATGTAAATGGAAAGCCTGTAAGAGACCGCAGCGGAGCGAAGGAGTTTTATTTAAAAAAGTTTTTTTGGTTTTTAAAAAAGTTTTTTAAATAAAAGTTGATGTCCCGTAGGGTTGCCAAATGGAATAGTAAAAACAAGCTCTCGCGTTCTCCCAAACATTGTTTGGGGGACACCCGCTGTAGGCGAATGGGGTGTGGGTCCTCCCATATAGAAAAGTTTTTGTGTCCCTTTTTTCAAAAAGGACGGTTTTAATTTTATTTTTTTGGAGGTAGAGGTGTAAACGTTGCGGTGTAAGTATATTTTAAGTGTTGTATTAGTTTGCTTCTTTTCTTTATGACTTTTCATGTAGATGTAAGTGCAGAAACTTTTGATGTTTTGAAAGGGAAAGAGGGATATATTAAAAAAAATCCTAAAATCAAAATAGTAGAGATGACAGACGGTGATTCAAAGACGTCTAAGAGTATTTTTAGTGCTGACGACTCGCCTGTTGTTTTTGATTTAGGTAAGGAATATGATGTAACAGGTTTTTCGATAAATGCTTATGCAAGAGGTGGATATAATCCTTTAATTGTTTCTTATTTGGATTCTGATTTTAAGGTTTTGAAAAATTATAAAAAAATAGCAAAAAACGAAGAAGTTGTAAAGAAAGTTAGGTATGTTACTGTAAGTTATGTTCATATTAATGACATTCAAATTTTTGATTTTAATGTGTTTGCTGATGATGGAAGAGTTGGCGAAGTAACGAATGTAAGTGCTATTTCTGATGTTAATAAAATTACGTTAAACTGGAAAAATCCGCCACAAGAAAAGTTCGCGGGTGTAAATATCTATAAAGAAAATGAATTGATTGCTAAGGTTGATAAGCCAGTCAATTCGTATGTTGTAGAAGGTTTAAAAGATGATACAAGTTATGTCTTTAGTTTACGATCTTTTAATGATGATGGAATTGAAAATCCAGGAGTGATGAAAACTTTTAGAACTTTAAATGATCCTAAAAAAATCCCTCCTGGACCTGTATCGTCTTTGGTAGCGGAATCAACTGATAAAACAGTTAAGTTACATTGGAAATCTCCAAAGGACGATGATCTAGCAGGATTTAAAGTTTTCTTAAATGGCAAGAAGTACGCTGAAATTGGATTACAAGAAGAATTTATAATCAAAAATTTAAATCCAGAAACAGAATATAATGTTTTAGTTGTTGCGGTTGATAAAGATAAGAATGATTCTTCGCCTGTCAATCTATCTATAAAGACTCTAGAGGAAAAAGATGATGAACCACCTCATGCACCTAGTAACGTTTTTGCTAAGCCTTCTAATGGTGCTTTGATTGCGTCTTGGGATAGAGTGAGTGACAAAGATTTGGCAGGTTATAGCGTTTATTTAGACGGAAAAAAGATGAATAGTAACCTTATCACTTCTACTTCTTTTGTTTTAAAAAATTTAGAGAACGGAACAAAATATAAAGTTCAAGTGAATGCTGTAGATCGTAGTGGCAATATTTCAGAATTAAGTGTGCCTGTGTATGGTGTTCCAGATCCTAATACGATTCCTGTTATAGAGAGTAAATATAATTTGCAGGATATTAGCGACGGTGTGAGCGTTATGTTTAGTAACTTATGGTTATGTCTTGCTTATTCTGTAGGTATTTCTCTTGCATTCTATATAATTTACAAACTTAAACATTTGATTTTGCCATGATAATTTTATCATGGCAGCCATTTAATAAAAGGATTTGATAGATTATGATGATTATATTTTTATGGTTATGTTTTTTGTCTTTTGTTAGTTTGATAGATATAAGTTATTTAATGTTTAAAAAGTTTATACGTTTTAAAAGTCCTAGATTCATTATTTTAATGAGTTTTAGCTTGTTTAGTGCGGTTATTATGCTTTGTTTGACTATAATGTCATACAAAGCAATTTGAGAGGTTTTATGATGTTAAAAGTAATAATATTACTTCTGTATCCTATATTGACATTTATTATTTTGAATCGAATTATGTTGTTTATGAATGCTTGTAGAATTTCGAAGTTTAAAAGGGTTGATCTAGATGGATAATGTTGTTGTTCTAGCATTTTGGTGCATTTCATTGTTTTATCTTTATAGAGGAATAAAAGAAACTGTTAGAGGTGCAAAATGATACCTACTAATGATGAGTTTTTTATGAAGTCCAAGTTTTTTTCATATGAAAAGGAGAATGCGGAATATAGCCTACTTATAGGGGTTGTATTCCTTGTTCTATGGTTGTTATTACTTTTTTATAGACGTAGAAAGGATAAGTGATTTATGTTTGTTGATTTTAAATGTAATTAGATTGTTATCAAATAGTAGAAAAGTAAAATAAAATATTTTTTAAAAAAACCATATGTTTTTGTTTACAAATAATATGGTTTTTGTTATATTAAATATAGGAATTTTGCTAGGAGGTTTTAAGATGATTGTTAAAGAGAAAAAGAAAACTTGGGCATTTACATTTACAGAAAGTGAAATGGCTTTAATAGATGAAATTGTAGATATTGAGAATGATAGAAGGAAAACAATTGCTAGAGAACATAATTTACCTTTTAAGAAATATAATCGTTCTACATTTTTTCTGGCTATGATTGAAGAGAAGAAACGTAAATATAAAGAACAAGGAGAAATTTAAGAGGTTCTTTCTTAACTTGTTAATATTAATAGGGGATAGAGTCGAACTTTTTTAAAATTATAATCGGAGGTTTTAATCATGGAAGATTTATTACATAAGATTATTGATCAATTAGATAAGATCAGTAAGGATATTGAAGAAATTAAAATTGATCTTAAAGCACATCGTATTGAAACTGATGATAACTTTAATAAGTTATATCATTTAGTTGAGGAAAAAGATGTTGAAATTGATGTGTTGAATAAACGTTTATTTAAGAATGAGGCTACAGTGGAGCGCATTAAGAGAGAAAAACATTAAGCTAAAAATTAGGAGAAATTTAATATGAAAAGTGAATTGAAGATGGATACAGGTAAAATTGTAGATACAAAGATTGTAAACGAGGATAGCGAAAAAAGTTTTCAGATGTCTTTAAACATAGCGATAACTGAAATGCAGGAGAAAGGGTTATATGTAGAGTTGAAATATCAACCAATTGTGAGAGTTAGCGGTACAATAAAACACATGGCTTTAGTAATTGGTCGTAATGAGTATTAGAGTGAGTTTTAATGCAATTTGAATTTTATAGAGAAATGGCAGAGAGGTGGGAGAATGGAAATGAAAGATACGCTAAAAAAAGTGGAGAAGACAATCTTTTGAAATATAAAAAATTTAAAAAAGAAATATACCACAAAGAGCGGTTATTAATCACATGCACATTGATCTCCTTTATAACCCTTTTAGCTGTATATTGGTTAGACAAACATTTTGAATTAGGTAATTGGTTTTCTTATGGAGTTACTTTTGTAATTGTGTTGCCTTATTATTTGTATGTTCTGAATATCAATATCAAAGCGGCAATAAAGCGATATAAATACCACACCACTGGAAGAATCGAAGAGTAATTTATAATTAAAGCGTTAATGTAATACAATTTGAATTTTATAGAAAAGGAATATGTCGAAAATGAAAATTTATACTGTTATTAAATAAATTGTGGTTAGTAGGTGTTTTTTGTGTTTAATTCGAAGGAAAATTTCCAGTTAGAAATTGTGGAACCCCCGTCCAGTAACACGGGGGTTCCCGGAACATTCGATATCTACTCTATCCCTTGTCTGGACTGGGTTCAAGTCACTTTTAAATTTGTACAGAATTCCCAAGAAAATGCGAGGAGGATTATTAGTAAAATTTCCAGTTTTCTTGGTATTGATGAGTTTTTATTTAAACATTGTGATGATGGTCTACATGGGTATAGAAAGTCTTACAAGTTTTTAGGTCAAAATACATTTCAATTACTATTTGATGCACCTTCTAATATGGGTATTCATTTGATTTTGACTGGTTCAATGTTGAAATTGATTCGTTCTGATTATAAAAAAGATGATATTCAGTTGTTGAAATTTTTAACTTCAGTTTCTAAAGGTTTTCATTTTTCGCGTATTGATGTAGCTAAAGATGATGTGAGTGGTAGTGTTTCGATTAAAAAGATTGCTAGATATATTAAAGATGGAAATCTAACTACTAGATTTCGAGGTGGTCATCAAATTAAGAAGTTTAAGTTAGTTGGTGTTGATGGTGAAGAGGATAAATTGCAATACGTTTCAGATGGTGAGACTTGGTATTTAGGTTCTCGTACTGGTACACAATTTCGATTTTATGACAAAAAGGCTCAAATGAATGCTAGTGATTTATTGCATTGGGTGCGTTGTGAGTTGCAACTTGTTGATGATGCAGCGACTAATTTTGTGAAAAAAGCTATTGTATTGGACAAGCAATCTTTTGAACAGTTTTGTTACTCTGTCTTTCTTACATATGTGGATTTTAAAAAAACTACTGGTGGTAAGCACATGAAGCGTCGTCCTACAGCGAAATTTTGGGCTGACTTTTTAGATAATACAGTTGATAAGGTGAAATTAGGTTCTCGTAAAAAGAAACAATCTTTAGATGATGTTAGTCCAGACGTTTTATGGGAAAAGTTATTAGATGGTGATTCTGAATTTTATTTTGAGTCAATGACTCAAAAAGAAAAAGATAAATTTGATAAATGGTTTTTTGAACAAATTTCATCTGTCTTATATTTACGAGCTTTAAAGCATGAACAAGGTATTGAAGAATTTTATAAGAAATTGATTGAATGGGGTGAAAAAAGAGTAGATCAGAAGAAAGTTGAAGCTGTAGCGGTTCAGTTACTTATGTCAGAACGTTTAAAAAGAATTAAAGAAAAAGAATCCCACTAGAGCAGATGTGAGATTCC